>DATHKF010000363.1:0-2658 GCA_035489505.1 Bacteroidia bacterium
CCGATCTAAGCTCATGCTGCTTGGCAATGGTGGAAGCGCGGGCATTACCAGTCACATGGCGCTCGACTTCTGGAAAAATGCGAAGGTGCGCGCCACCGCTTTCAACGACAGTTCATTGCTCACCGCCATTTCAAACGACCTCAGCTTCGAGCAGGTTTTTTCTGCGCCGATCGAAATGTTTGCCGATGCGGGCGACATTGCCTTCTGCATAAGCAGCTCGGGCTCTTCGAAAAATATTCTCGCTGCGGCTGAGCAGGCTAAAAAATCGGGCTGCAAAGTGATCACTTTCTCCGGCTTCGACGCGAACAATCCGTTGCGCACCCTGGGCGATCTGAATTTTTACACCGGCTCGTATTCATACGGTTTTGTGGAAACGCTGCACCAGCTGATCATCCACAATATCCTGGATGCAAAGCTGTATTGCTTCGACAAGCGTGATATTTTCACGCGCAACCAACCCTTGTAAAAGAAGGGAATTTTCGCGGCTGCTTTTATTCCTGTAAATTCAGATGCATTTTGGGAGAAATAAAACGACAAGGCGTACAAAATTCGATCATCTCCTACTCGGGGATTGCCATCAGCTTTGTCAGCGTTCTTATTCTTCAGCCGTTATTCCTTTCACCTGAAGAACTCGGGCTAACGCGTTTCCTTGCTTCTACTTCCGTGATTGCGGGTGTGATCTTTACGCTGGGACTGGGCGCCTTTACGCTCCGCTATTTTCCTGCTTTTCGGAATCACGCCAACGGGCACAACGGTTACCTGCGACTGCTGTTGCTGATGGCGACCGCCAGCTTTTTACTTTTCACGGCGCTGGCCTTTATCTTCAAAGATCAATTGTTGTCCTTGTTCAACAATTCGCCGGTAATCACAAGCCATTTCGTCTATCTCGTTCCGATTTCGTTTTCCTTCGGATTCATTACGGTGCTCACCACGTACGCCATTGGTTTGTTCCGCTCATCCGTCCCGGTTTTCCTCACCGAAGTATACGTGCGTATCGCCATTATTGGAGCAATCCTGCTCTATCATTTTGGCTTCGTCGACTTCGAGAATTTTGTGGTGTTGTACATGCTGTGTTACGTGTCGCAACTGGTGATCCTGTTTTTTTATATCATGCGCATCGACAACGGCATGTATTACCCGATCAACCGGGAGTTTTGGCGGAGCCAGGACTCGCGCTCCATGATCAGCTTCCTGATGTGGGCGGCGCCCGGTTCGCTGGCTACAATCGCGCTGCGCCAGATCGATGTGACCATGCTCGGCAGCGACCTGAATCGCGACCATGCGCTGAAAGATGTAGCCATCTACACGATCGGTTTTACGATCGCTCTTGTTATCGAAGCGCCGTACAACGCCCTGTCGCGCATCGCCGAATCGAAATTGTCGGATGCGATGCACCGCAAGGACCACAAGATGATAGAGAATGTTTACAAACGCTCTGTCCGCGTGCTGATGATCATCGGTGGATTTTTATACATGGGCGTGTGCGTGAACATTGAGAACCTGCTGTCGTTTTTACCGTCGAAGTACGAGAGCGGATTTGGCGTAGTGATCATTATTGGTGCCACTTCATTCATCAATATGGCTACGGGCATCAACAGCCCGATGATCTTCTACTCCGACAAATTCAAAAAAGGAACAATGCTGATCTTCGGATTGATTCTCTCTTCCCTCGTGCTGAATTTTATCCTGATCCCTTTTTATGGCATTATGGGTGCCGCCATCGCAACAGGAACGTCTTTACTGCTCTTCAACGTGGCTAAAACATTTTTGACCTGGCACTGGTTTGGTTTGCAGCCTTACGGAAAATATGTGATCTATGTGATCGGCGCATTCGCCCTGGCACTCATCGTCAATTATTTCCTTCCTTCCGTCTCTAACCGCATTGCCGACATGCTTATTCGCTCTACCGTGGTCACCGTGATCTATGGCAGCATTATTCTGTTCTCCAAGGCGCTCCCGGAAGCCAACAGCTTTATTGAAAAACATACCGGAATAAAGATTTGAGCCGCAGAAATGCAACCAGAGGGTAATGCCTCGGTTTTATTTGGGCCGCGAATTACACGAATTGCGCGAATGCATAATTAGCGTAATTCGTGTAATTCGCGGCTTAATGTTGCTGTTCCTTTTTTAAGATAAACTCTTTGCCATTTTTGAATCTGTTGACGTAATTTGCGCCCATCAAAACAGAACTTTCTATGGACTTAAACGGGCAGGTTACTACGACAGTTGCAAACGGAATTGCACGCGTTACTTTTTTTCACCCCCAGAGCAATTCTTTGCCCGGAAATTTGTTGCGCAAACTGGCAGAAGAAATTACCGCTGCCGGAAATAATCCGGAAGCCAAAGTCATCATACTTCAAAGCGAAGGAGAAAAGGCATTCTGTGCAGGCGCTTCGTTCGATGAATTAATTTCCATCAAAGACCTTGCTACAGGAAAAACTTTTTTCTCCGGATTTGCCGGCGTAATTAATGCCATGCGCAAAGCACCCAAATTTGTCATTGCACGTGTGCAGGGCAAAGCTGTGGGTGGTGGCGTAGGACTTGCTTGTGCTGCTGATTATACGATCGGAACAGAATCAGCATCCGTGAAACTTTCTGAACTCGCAGTAGGAATCGGACCGTTCGTAGTGGGCCCGGCAGTAGAACGTAAGATCGGCA
>DATHKF010000364.1:0-2726 GCA_035489505.1 Bacteroidia bacterium
CACTATCAACAGCTTCCGTTCACCAAACAGTATCGTGCGCATATTTTGATGTGCCCCTCGCAGGTTACGGTACAAAATCGTACTCAGTTGCGGAGACTGCGCAGGTATGATTGCTGTCATTAAATAAAAAACCATCAAATCCCGGCGGAAGCCAAAATGGAAATGATGCTCCGTAATCATTCCTGTCGATCGTGCTGAAAAGGATCGCAAGATTTTCCTCCGCATTGTTCTGCAGGAAAACCGTTCCGTTTGAACCGGAAATTCCAATACTCTCTATCTTAAGCGCCTTACCGGAGCCAAGCGTAATTTCTTGCGGGTTGAGTTTGTCAAACGTGTAAAGAAGTACCTGTGAAAAATTAAGTGAAGCTGCCATGTGCAGATGTTTTGGTTAAGATCGCGGACAGAAAATCCGTCGCAGAACTAAGGTAAATCCAAGCATCCGCCATTGCACACACTTTTTTGGCGTGCCAAACTATCCATCCTGTGAAAAAATCTGCTTTTTAAATCACTTAGTTCAAGTGACTATCAACACATTAAATTTTTCATACAGTTCGTTTTAGCAGATATTAAGACGCGAAATTGTCCGCGAAGACATGAGGATGCCATGACCAGATATTTCTGGACAAAACCTTTACACATTCACACCTATTTCGGACTCAGCGGACCGGTAATCTTTATGGGGCAATATTCCATTCAGTAATCGAAACCGACGCCCTGAATGTACTGTCATTTAAAACCGAAACTCCGAACGTGTCGTTCAGCCAAAACGGAAGCTGCGATCCATACTTGTTGTTTGAGACTGTAGAAAACAGGATGCCAATTTCCTGTGCTCCCTTTTGCAGAATCACAGAACCACTTGTTCCCGAAATACCTACACTCTCAATTTTCCAGACTTTTCCAGCTGGCACCGATAGGGTCGGCGACGCGCCTGGGTTGATCTTCATAATGATCACCTGCGCAAAATTTAATGTTGCCATAATTCAAATAACTTTTTTTTCGTGTGATGGAATACAAAACCCGAAATGGGGGGAGCATCTAAAGTATAAGTTCCGACCCCTTGTATGAAAACTTTTTGCCGTGCCAAACTATCCATCCTGTGAAAAAATCTGCTTTTTGAATCGTCTACTTTCAGTGAGTATCAGCATGTTAATTTTCTCTTCAACATCGTTTTAGCAGATATTAAGACGCGAAATTGTCCGCGCATTTCGATTTTTTTTGACTCAAATTTGAAACCAGCAAATCACTGATTAAAAAAATATTGATTTCTAATTGTAGTAACTCCAGTCATGCCTAAAGTTCCAAGAACAGTTCTCAAAGAATATTTTCAGACAGGCGATAAGCCTTCTGCTGCACAGTTCGGAATATTCATCGACTCAACAGTGAACTTTGTTGACGACAGGGATTTCATCGGATTGCGTGAATACAATCCGGCTGCCGATTATCTTCCTGGCGACACCGCTGTATTCAATGACCAGGTTGTAAGATGTCTCAATGCAACAACGGGTCCTTATGATCCTGCAGACTGGACCGTACTTGCAGCATTTGGTTCTGTAACTTACATGGGTTCGTGGGATACACAGGCGAACGTTCCTTTTCTCCAGAGCGGCGTTGGTACGCAGGGATTTTATTACGTGGTTACCAACGCGAGTATCGATCCGGGAGACAATACTGATCTCGACGGAACGAGCGACTGGATAACCGGTGACTGGGCAATCTTCAACGGCGCCATTTGGGAAAGAGTTGATTATTCACAAGCCCCGTATGCAGCACAGAATGTAAGTTTTGTTCCAACCGTCAACATCACTTCTACAAACGCGCAGGATGCGATCGAAGAAGTATACAGTGACCTCGACACCAATAAAGCAGATAAGATCGTACCTGCCGTTACTGGAAATTTTGCCGGACTTGCCGCTGATGGTAATCTCATCGACAGTACTGTTAGCGCCACTGATTTTCTGTCCAGCACAACGGAAGCTATAAATATTCCATTTACTCCAACCGTGGATATCACGGCAGTGAACGTGCAGGATGCGATCGAAGAAGTATACAGTGATCTCGAAACTAACAAAGCCGATAAGATCATACCTGCCGCTACAGGAAACTTTGCAGGACTTGCCGCTGACGGTAATCTCATTGACAGTACCAAGAGCGCGACTGATTTTCTGCCCAGCACAACTGAAGCTATAGATATTCCATTTACTCCATCAGGCAATATCGGCGCGGGAGATGTTCAGTCTGCTATTGAGGAACTCGATGCTGAAAAGCAAGGGGTCATTTCACTCACACCGAATTTTTATCCATACGCAGATACCTCCACTTCACTTGCTGACGGTGTAATCTCCAATGAATCCAATGGAGTTGCACTCACCGTTGGTAAAGTGCTGCGCAGTGCAGCAACCAACGAAGGGCAAATTAGTTTTGGTGCAGCAGGTGACGAAGTGCGACTCACGACAGACGGATCGTTTGAAAATGAAAGCAAGTTGCTCATGACGCCAACCGATCTGAGTATGCATGGTCCGGAGGTTACCGTTGGTATCACTTTTGGTGGTCCGAATCTTCATTTGGAATCCGGAGGTATCGTCTCTCTGTCCAATGGCTTTGACACCGAACTCTTATTGAGCGGCGATCATGCCTGGCTTAAATATGGGACATTGGGTGGAATCAGAACTTTCCCCGGTCCCGATTCATCCGGAGTAACGTTTATTACCGCTGGTTCTGCATACTTA
>DATHKF010000365.1:0-2862 GCA_035489505.1 Bacteroidia bacterium
TTACATCACCGTCTGAAGTAGGTCCGTGCGAACTGAATCCGGCAATGTTTCCGTTTACGTCAACCGCACCAACGGAAAGAATGCTGTCGGCATCTGCGGGAGCGCCAATGTAAAACCACGGGTTCTGCCCGGAATTTCCTGCGCTGTTCACCACCACAATTCCGCGTGATGCCGCATAATCTGCCGCGCGCGTGCTTGGTGCAATGTCGCCGTTCATGTCGGCATACACGTGATTCTGTGCCGGATCATCGAACTGCGTGTAACCGAGTGAAGAATTGATCAGGTCTGCCCCTACGCTGTCTGCATATTCCGCAGCGCACGACCAGAGATATTCTTCAATGATGTATTCCGTTGCGGCTTCTTCACTGCGCAGCAACCAGTAATCGGCATGCGGTGCGGTTCCAACCATGGTTCCGGGAATGTTCGCACCCATGCACGACAATACCATTGCACCGTGCGTATTGTCTTCATACACGCTGGTATCATTGGCAACAAAATCCCAGGTCCCGAGAATTTGTCCGTTGATGCGCAACGAGTCATAGATCGGGTGAATGTCTACATCACGGAAACCGGCATCGATCACCGCAATCACCATTCCGGCACCGGTATATCCTGCATTGTGCAGGCACACGGCCCCAACCTGGTTGGCCTGGTCGAACGCAGTTCCGTAACTGAGCATGGTTGATTCTACATCGCCGGTGCGTTGTGTGGAACCGTCGATCGCCTCAAATGTTTCATCACTGAATTTTACATCATCGCCCGTGTTGGTTGTTCGCAATCCAACAAATAAGGTATCTGCCACGTAAGGCAATGCTGCAATGGCGATGAGTGCATTGGTGTCGCTGGTAATGATCACCACACCATTGAGCCATTTGGATTGCGCATGAATGGTTACACCGGTTGCTGCGACACCTGCCACATACATGGGCGTGCACGGCAGATCAAGTGAGTCAATCGGAATAGCCTGGTTGGTCCTGCGCTGGATCGCACGCGCCGATAAATATGCAGACGGATTTGAAAGCGAATACGGATTGTTTCCTTTATCGGTAAACTGGACCCAGTATTTCGTCTGCGCGAAACCTTCAACAGCAAAGAAAAAAATAAATAAAGCGAGTAACGTTCTTTTCATAATCAATGTTCTTTGAAACACTGCGCACTGTTTTTACTGCGCACTGCGTACTATCTTGGACCGTAGTCCACCATCCGTATATTATAAATCACACCGGAATGAATCCGCGTCGGCACTGTACCTACAGGCCCGATGTTGTCGTCACTCACGTCGATTACATTTTTTTCAATCATCCCGATATTCTTCGCGTAGCGTTCGGTGTATACGCGGTGCGTGAGCCCGTTGATTTCTTTTTTCTGTTCAACCAGTGCTGTTGAGTCGCAGGCAATGCTGTTGATCGTATACGATTCATCCGCCGCGCGGAATGTGTACGTCCACCGCCCGATGGTGTTGAATGCATTTCCATCCCACGCTCTTCCATGCGTCACCGGGAAAGAAAGGCGGATAAAACGTTCGTTCTCTTCCAGCTTCTCTGCCGAATTGGTGGTGCGCGTAAATGCCCACACGCGCGAGAGGTACCACGGAATGCTGTCGTATGAAAGATTCGGATCGTACCAGCGCTTGTATCTTTCTACACGAATCGCGGGACGACCTTCGTTGTCTGTAAAGCTGGATTCAAGAAGTTCCTTGATCTGGTAACGGTACACGTCGGTATCGCCCTCGAAATCGTCGTATACGGTAGAGTCAACTTCGTAAACAACCCAATGTCCAACCTGTGTTGGAAAATATCCGTAACCGATATCCGTCTCTGCTTCGTCGTCCCGGCAGCCTGTAAAAACGGCGCCAAAGAGCAACGGAACAAGAAGCATACTCCATCGGGAACGTAAAAATGAACCGGTGTACATTTTTTTCATAATTACACTTTTGATTCTGCTTTCGCGGTGGTATTTACCAATGGTGTAAACTCCACTTTACGGTCAATAAATCCTCCGCCCACGAGATCATCTCCCTCGTAGAAAACAGCGGACTGCCCGGGAGCAACTCCGGTAACGGGTTTATGAAAAACAACTTTGATCTTTCCGTCTTCTTCAGTAAGCGTAGCCATTGCACCGGCATCCTTGTAACGGATCTTCGTAAGCGCCGAAAAATTCTCCGGCAGCTTCGCGTACTTCACCAGGTTGTAATCGCGGATCCACATGGTTTGACGCTCGAGTTCTTCTTTGGTTCCGAGCACAACAGTGTTTGTTTCCGGGTCAATGCTTAAAACAAACATGGGTTCGCCCAAAGCAATTTCCAGGCCTTTGCGCTGACCGATGGTGTAGAAAGGATAACCGCGGTGTTTTCCAACCACAGTTCCGTCGGTGCGCACAAAATTTCCACCGTCTACTTTTTCTTCAAGACCAGGAACTTTGTGCTTGAGGAATGCGCGGTAATCGTTTTCAGGAATGAAACAGATCTCGTAGCTCTCGCCTTTTTTCGCGAGTTCTCCGTAACCTGCATCTGCAGCCATCTGGCGGATCGCCGGCTTTTCGTAATTTCCTAAAGGGAAAATGGTCCGCTTCAAGCTGTCCTGCGACAGTCCCCACAACACGTAGGACTGATCCTTGTTGGCGTCTTTTCCTTTTGAAATAACGTAACGACCGTTCTCTTCACGCACGGTGGCGTAATGACCGGTTGCAATAAATTCGCAACCCAGCTGGTCGGCACGTTTGAGGAGCGCATCCCACTTGATGTGCGTATTGCACAACACGCATGGATTGGGCGTTCTTCCCGCGAGATATTCTTCCACGAAGTTGTTGATGATGTGATCACCAAATTCGCTGCGGATATCGAGAATGTAATGCGGGAATCCT
>DATHKF010000366.1:0-3171 GCA_035489505.1 Bacteroidia bacterium
TTTTTGAAACAACAGACAAGTGGAATGTTCTTCGCGCCGACAAAGTGGGTGATGAGTTCAAAGTGCAGTACATTTTCAAAGGAAGCGGCAACGAATACCAGCGGATGGATGAAATGAAAGCTACGCGCGGTTCGTTCATTATTCCGTTGAATTTTCCAGAGCCTTATGATCTCGAAGATCCGTACGATGCGGAAATGGTAGATTATGCCGATCTCAAACACTGGGAACTTGCACCGTTGAACCCGGGCGCTTTCGAGAAGTATGAAATCAAATTTGCCCTCACCGCAACTGATCTCAAAGACAAAAAAGAATTTTTCGCCCGTGTACGCAAAGCGATCCTGTACGGATTAACTCCCAAGGCTGCGTTGAAAGCACTAACCGTGACTCCGGCAGAAATGCTCGGTGTTCAGAATGAAGTTGGTGCACTCAAAGCAGGTATGCTTGCGAATTTTATCATCACCAGCGGTGACATTTTCACCGAAGGAACGGTGATGTATGAAAACTGGATCCGCGGCCGCCGGTACGTGATCAACGATTACAACGCGGTGGATATCCGTGGTACTTACGATCTCAATATTGCATCGCTTTCCCCTGCGAAACTGAAGATCGATGGAGAGATGGGCAAATTCAAAGGCACGTATCTGCCACCCGATTCCGCCAAACAGCCTGCTACAATTTCCATGAACGGAACATTGGTGACGATTTCATTTTTCTCGAAAGCGGCCGAAGGCACAGTCCGTCTTTCCGGAAATGTAAGCCCGGAAAGTAAATTCATGAATGGCCGCGGCCAACTGCCCGACGGAACATGGATCGACTGGATGGCTTCGCAAGCGAGAGCGTTCACACCGAAACCGAAAGAAGCCGACACTGCGCAAAAAGACATTCCTACGCTCGACGATGTGATCTACCCGTTTTCCGCGTACGGCAGAACACGTGCAGATTCGTCGCTGCTGAATTTATTTAAAGAACGCAATGACACCACGTACGTAGGGCGACTGAGAAGACGCTACGATGCTATTCTCATCAAGAACGTAACCGTCTGGACCAACTCCGGTGGGGCCGACAGTATCATTCCAAACACCGATGTGTATATCGTTGGTGGCAGAATTGTACGCATTGATACGAACATCACACCTACGAAAGGAGCCTTCCCGTTGATCATCGACGGAACCGGGAAACACCTTACGCCGGGAATCATTGACGAACATTCGCACATCGCCATTTCCGGTGGAGTGAATGAAGGCACACAGGCATCGAGCGCTGAAGTCCGTATTGCTGATGTGATCAACCCGGATGATGTGAACATTTACCGGCAGCTTGCCGGTGGTGTTACCTGCAGCCAGTTGCTTCATGGTTCTGCAAATCCGATCGGCGGACAATCCGGACTCATCAAATTGCGTTGGGGAGCGAATGCCGAACAGATGAAAGTGGAAAACGCACCCGGCTTCATCAAATTTGCTTTGGGTGAAAACGTGAAACAATCGAACTGGGGCGACAACCAGAACACGCGCTTCCCGCAAACGCGTATGGGCGTTGAGCAGGTTTATTACGATCATTTCATCCGCGCAAAAGAATACATGGCGCAATGGGAAGCGTGGAAAGCGCTTCCGCAAAAAGAACGCGAAAAAGTTGCACCGCCTCGCCGCGATCTTGAACTCGATGCGTTAACAGAAATTCTTCTCGGCTCACGGTTCATCACCTGTCACTCGTATGTGCAATCGGAAATCAATATGCTCATGCACGTTTCCGATTCGATGGGCTTTCATGTGAACACGTTCACGCACATTCTTGAAGGATATAAAGTTGCCGACAAGATGAAAGCGCACGGAGTGGGAGCTTCATCATTCTCCGACTGGTGGGCGTATAAATTCGAAGTGAAAGATGCTATTCCGTACAACGCAGCAATCCTGTTCCGCATGGGAATTATCACCGCCATTAATTCGGATGACGCTGAGATGGCACGCCGCCTGAACCAGGAGGCTGCGAAGAGCATTAAGTACGGCGGTCTCACCGAATGCCAGGCGTTGCAAATGGTCACGCTGAATCCTGCCAAACTTTTGCATCTCGACAATCGCATGGGACAGATCAAACCAGGAATGGATGCTGATGTTGTTTTGTGGAGCGACAATCCCACTTCTGTTTATGCGCGCGTGGAAACCACCATCGTAGATGGTAAAGTGTTGTACGATACGAAAGAAGATGAAAAGCTGAGACTCGACATGCAGGAGGACCGTGCACGGATCACGCAAAAAATGATTGCGGAGAAAAACGAAGGAAGTCCTGTAAAACCTGTGAAGATCAAAAAGCGCAAGCTCTGGGATTGTGAAGACATGACCATCGATGAAGATTACCTGGACGACACAGAAGAAACAGAGGAATAAAACAGAACGGCTATGAAAAAATCAATTCTATATATCCTTCTTTTGCTGCCATTCTGTATTGCAGCGCAGCAACCTGTTCCGGCAAAAAAGCAAACGAAAAGTATTTTGCTCATGAACGGAATCTGCCACGTGGGCAACGGAACCGTGATTGAAAACTCACTCGTTGGTTTCAAAGATGGTGTAATTACCCTGGTGGGTGATGCCACCGTGATCCGCATCGACAAATCGGCGTGGGACACCACGATCAATTGTGCAGGCAAACACGTGTACCCGGGTTTGATTGCACCCAATTCGACACTTGGATTGATCGAACTCGAAGCGGTACGCGCCACAGCCGATTTCAACGAGGTGGGATATATGAATCCGCACGTGCGTACACAAAGCGCGTACAACACAGATTCGAAAATCACGCCAACAGTCCGCACGAACGGAGTACTCATGGCGCAGATCACACCACGTGGTGGAAGAATTTCCGGAACATCATCGGTCATGAATCTCGACGGATGGAACTGGGAAGATGCAACACTGAAAGCAGATGATGGTGTACACGTGAACTGGCCTGTCTATTATTCTCGCACATGGTCGGAAAGTGGACCAAGTCCGTACACGAAAAACAAAGTGTACATGGAGCGCCGCGCTGAGCTTGAAAAGTTTTTTGCTGAGGCAAAAGCGTACTGCATGACACCAAAGCCGGCAGAAAAAAACCTGCGCTTCGAAGCAATGCGTGGTGTTTTCAATGGAACACAGAATCTTTACATCCATGCCGATGCAGCAAAGGACATTTCGGAAG
>DATHKF010000367.1:0-6931 GCA_035489505.1 Bacteroidia bacterium
CATCATCGTTGTAGATTACAACACGTACATTCCGCCAAGCTCATCATCCGCTTATACCTACGACGATTCATTGGGAGCGTACGTGAAAGCACCGATTTATTTATCGCGCGAAGAATTGAAATGGACATTGAACGAAGAAGACAGCATTGTTTGGCTCAACAACAATAAACTGCTTCGTTACACCACCACCAATTTTCAGTTCATCAACGACTACACGATCAAAGAGCATTCAGACACAAAGACGCTTCGGAATTTTGACATTTACAATCTTGTTTACAAGAATAAATTCCCGGAAGAAAAAGCGAAACTGGAGCGCGAGTTTAACGCGATCGCCGATAAATACAGAACAGGGGATTCCGACGACGATTACAGTTACTGGAACAATTCCATAGATCCGACCGGAGCTTTAACTTCGTCGTACGGTCTCTGGGAGATCAATCATTCCATCGACAACGTCGGCGACCGGCTGTACCGCTGGGAAGATGAGTCGCTGGCCATAAGTATTCGCTCTGCGCTGTATATTTCCTTATTTCTTTCGCTTTGCGTATTCATATTCCGGCATTGTACCGTGAAGACTTTCTTCCTCAGTATACTTACGGGCATTCTCATTGCCATTATTTCAGGGATCATTATGGTTTTGCTGGATTTCCAGGAGGAAGGAGTGCTCGGCGCATTGATCGTATACTTTGTTTTCTTCCTGGTCTTTGCTTTGTGTACCGTTCAGCAGAAAGTCAGGTCGGTATTCAGTGGTATTGCCCTGAATCTTGCCGTAGTGATGACACCGTTTTTCCCGATCATTTGTGTAGCCTGCTACCATGAACTCAATCATTCCAATTTGTTTTACGACCCCGATTATTTAATGGGCCCGGGTTCGGAACATTATAAGAGTACGTACATGCTTCACCTGCAGATCGCCGAAATTTTTGGATTCATTATTCTCCTGATCATGATCGAAACGGTGTACAAATGGATGTTCAGGAAATGGTATGCGGCTCCGGTTGAGTAGGTTTGGGGTTGAAAAAGTTTCGGGTTTAGGAGTTAAAGAGTCGCATGCCCCTTGAACGAAGTGAAAGGGGAAAAACAAAGAAATTCCTTGCTGTCGGCAGGCGTAAATGAACGATAGCGCTACCCGAAACTCCTTAACCCGAAACTTTTAACCTTCCCCCGGAACTTATTAACCCCTAACCCGAAACCCGGAACGCTTTTCTTACCTTCGCGCCCATGCACGAAATGATATTAATCCTTGATTTTGGCTCGCAATACACACAATTGATCGCGAGACGGGTCAGAGAATTGAACGTATACTGCGAAATTCATCCGCACAACAAGTATCCTGAAATTACTTCGGCCGTAAAAGGCGTGATTCTTTCCGGAAGTCCGTTTTCTGTGCGCGACGAATCGGCACCGAAACCGGATCTTTCTCCGTTCAAAGGAAAAATCCCGACACTGGGTGTTTGCTACGGCGCACAGCTTATGTCGCATCTCTACGGCGGAGAAGTGAAACCATCCAACAACCGCGAGTATGGCCGCGCCCATCTCGATGTGGTAGACAGCACCGATTCATTGTTTGAAGGCGTGAGCCAGAACACACAGGTGTGGATGTCGCACGCCGATACCATTGCAACTGTTCCTACAGATTTCAAAATCATCGCAAGTACGCACGATGTACGCGTTGCCGGTTTTCACATCGACAGCGAAAAAACCTGGGGCATACAGTTTCACCCGGAAGTGTATCACACCACCGAAGGATCGAAAATCCTGAAAAATTTCGTCGGTACCATTTGTGGATGCAAACAGGATTGGACACCGGGTTCGTTCATCAATGAAACGGTTGAAGACCTGAAAAGTAAAATCGGTGACGACAAAGTTGTGCTTGGACTTTCCGGCGGAGTAGATTCATCCGTAGCCGCGATGTTGCTGCACAAAGCCATTGGAAAAAATCTCTATTGCATTTTTGTAGACAATGGTTTGTTGCGCAAAGATGAATTCGGGAAAGTACTCGAGTCGTACAAGCACATGGGATTGAACGTGAAAGGCGTTGACTCCTCGAAACGTTTCTACACTGCGCTCGCCGGAATTTCTGATCCGGAAACAAAGCGTAAAACCATCGGACGTGTTTTCATCGAAGTGTTTGATGAAGAATCGCACCAGATCCAGGATGTAAAATGGCTCGCGCAAGGCACCATTTACCCGGATGTGATCGAATCAGTTTCCGTGAAAGGACCTTCGGCAACCATCAAATCGCACCACAATGTTGGCGGTCTTCCCGACTACATGAAGCTGCAGATTGTAGAACCTTTGCGATTACTTTTCAAGGACGAAGTTCGCCGCGTAGGCGACGCTTTAGGCTTGGAACACAATATTTTACACCGTCATCCTTTCCCGGGCCCGGGGCTTGCAATCCGCATCCTTGGCGACATCACTGAAGAAAAGGTACGCATATTGCAGGAAGCCGATGATATCTTCATCGAAGGATTGAAAAAACACAATTTATACCGCGAAGTTTGGCAGGCCGGAGTAATCCTTCTTCCTGTGCAAAGCGTAGGCGTAATGGGCGATGAGCGCACGTACGAGAATTGCGTGGCGTTGCGCGCAGTAACTTCTACGGATGGAATGACCGCTGACTGGTGTCATTTGCCGTACGAGTTTCTCGGAAAGATGTCGAGTGAGATCATCAATAAAGTAAAAGGAATCAACCGCGTGGTGTACGACATCAGTTCGAAACCGCCGGCAACAATTGAATGGGAATAATGATGCGTCGTTTGCTTTCATACCGTGTATTCATACTGGCGTTGCCACTGCTGCTGCTTACAGCAACCGGCTATGCGCAGAAGGACGATGGTGTGAAAAAATCAACGAAGACAGAAATCGTTGAAGGCAAAAAATATTATCTCCACACTGTTCTCAAAGGACAAACCCTGTACGCGATTGCGAAAGCATACGATCTCACGGTGAATGATATTCTCGTTGAAAACCCGGATGCGCTCAATGGAATCAAGCCCGGACAGGTGCTGCGTATTCCTGCGGAAAAGAAAACAGCGCAGGCTCCGCCCGACACGGCAAAATATGTAACGCACAAAGTAGAAGCGGGTCAAACGCTGTATAGTCTTGCGCGGCAATACAACACCACGGAGCAAGCCATTTTGGACAAAAATCCGGAAGCAAAAAACGGGTTGAAAGTGGGAATGGAACTTAAAATTCCGTTGCGTATTGCATCGGTTGGACTGCCGCCGGATACTACGATTGCCATTCCGGATACGATCAAAACCGTGATGAAGGATGTATACAATGTAGCACTCATGATGCCACTGCAATTGTGGAACACAGCGAACATCGAACCCGATGATATTGTTGCGCGTCCACCCAAGGCAGAATTTCCGCAGAAACCCAAAGCAGCCGTTGAATTTTACGAAGGCGCTTTGCTCGCCATTGACTCCATGCGCAAAACGGGCATGAAGATCAATGTCTGGGTGTATGACGTTGACGATATCGACTCCGGGAAAACGGCAGGCATTCTTGCGAAACCGGAATTTGCAACCATGGATCTCATCATCGGGCCATTTTCTCCGGGACCGTTTGATGAAATCGCCGACTTTGCAGCCGCACACAATATTGCTATTGTATCACCGGTATCTCCTGCAAACCGCGTGCTCTTTAAAAATCCGATGGCGTTGAAAACGCTTCCTTCCACAGGAACGCAGATGGAGCATCTCGCGGAACACATTGCGAAGGAGCGTAAGGACGATAACATCATCATGATCACGAGCGGTTTGCTCAAGGAACAGAAGATGTGCAGTTCCTTCCAGGATAAGATGAATGGTTTGCGCACTGCAGAAGGCAAAGATTCCATCCTCGTCAACCAGGGTTTCAGTGGCGTTGAATCGAAACTGAAAAAGGATGTGATGAACGTGCTCGTTATTCCTTCAATGTCACAGGCGTTCGTCACCGATTTATTGCGCAACCTGCACACGCTCGCGGAGAAATACAAAATCACGGTCTACGGCATGCCGAGCTGGATGGAATTCGAAAACCTGGATCCGGAATACATGCAGTCGTTGAACATGCATTTTGCGTCTCCGTATTTTGTAGACTACGATTCCCCGGCTACAAAGCGTTTCATCCTACGTTACCGCGGAGTTTTCGGAGGCGATCCAACCACGTATTCATTCGCTGGTTTTGACGTGACCTTGTTCTTCCTGCAGCAACTGCAGCACGGAGGAACAGGATTCGTGAACCAGATTGCCACCACCACCGGCGAAGGATTGCAGCAGAGTTTTTCTTTTGTGAAATCCGATGCAGAAAGCGGGTATGAAAATACCGGCATCCGCATTGTGCACATCAGCGATTACCAGCTTGTTCCGTTTGGTGTGGAAAATCCAACCAAAGACAAGAAGTAACTCCCTTCCTATGTTGACCAAAGAATCCATTGCAGCCCGGTTCCGATTGCTGCAGGATGATATTTGCACGCAGATCGAAACCGTTGATGGTTCGGGCAAATTCGTTCCCGAAGAATGGCAACGTGACGGTGGAGGAGGAGGAGTGACCCGCGTGTTACAGCACGGCACCGTCCTCGAAAAAGCTGGCGTGAATTTTTCCGCCGTACACGGAGAGCTTCCCGATAATATCCAGGCAGCATTGAAAGTGAACGAATCCGTTTTTTTTGCAACGGGCGTTTCCATTGTGATGCACCCGGTTTCGCCCATGGTTCCGATCATTCACATGAACATCCGCTATTTTGAACTGGACACCGGAGAATGGTGGTTTGGCGGCGGAATCGATCTGACCCCGCATTACGTGGTGGAAGCGGACGCAAAGTTCTTTCATGGCGCACTCAGGCAAACCTGCGACAATCATAACCGCGATTACTATCCGCGGTTCAAAAAATGGGCCGACGATTATTTCTTCATCACGCACCGCAATGAAACACGCGGCATCGGGGGCATTTTCTTCGACCGCCTGTCGGGCTCCATGGAAGAGAAAGAAAAACTCTTTGAATTTGTGATGGACGTGGGTCAAACTTTTGCGCCCACATACACCGAACTCATTCGCAGAAACCGGGAAACTCCGTTTGGACCGAAGGAGAAGGAGTGGCAACTTATTCGCCGCGGACGTTACGTGGAGTTCAACCTGGTGTACGACAAAGGCACAAAATTCGGACTCGATACAGGCGGAAGAATTGAATCGATCCTGATGAGTTTGCCCGAAAATGCGAGCTGGAAATACAACTTCCAGGTCGAAAAAGGGAGCCCGGAAGACCAAACTCAAAGTTTTTTGAAAAAAAATGTGGATTGGTAGCCCTTTTTTATCAACAATGGGCTGAAAATCAAGTTTTTGTCTTTTTATACAAAATTCTGATGATCAGATGGTTACGCCATCTGATTTTTCCATAAAAAAAGTCACATTTTATTCGTCTACGAAATATCAATTTTCGTCGAAGGGTGCCTGCTATTGACTTATTGTTTTTAAGGTTCTATATTGCGGTAGTAATGCATGTGAGTGACCCCATCACTTTCAACCGCAAAAAATGAAACACAAACTTACACTTGCTTACGTCTTTTCATTGGCGTGCTTTTTCCTATGCAGTTACAGCGATGCAATTGCACAGTCGGGCGTTGAAGTGACCAATGTAATTTCGACCGATTCACTCGCAGGATTCAATGAACAAGGCGTTCTGAATACTGCAGCTCAGAAAGGGTTATCGGCCTACGAAACACAAATGCTCGTTGCCCGGGCGAAGCGCGAATATATTTTGCGCACGTTTTACGGAAAACCTGCTCAAACGCGTAAAGAATACCTTGCATCGCAGGCCGGAATGCGTCTTGGGCCGCAGAATCCAACTCCACAGGCTCCTTGTACGAATATGGATTTCGAAACAGGAACGTTTGCGGGATGGACTGGTTCCATAGGCGATAACACAGCCAGTTCTGCGGGACCGCTGCAAAATATTATTCCAGGCATTGTAAGTACAACAGTAGATGCACCAACTTCAGATTGCGGTGCACGTCATACTATAATGACAACTGCTTCGGGCAATGATCCGTGCGGTGGTTTCCCTACGGTAGCTCCGGGCGGTAACTATTCCGTTCGTCTCGGTAACCAATGCGCAAACTACCAGGGTGAAATTCTTGAGCAGACATTCACGGTTGCACCGGGTAATACTTCGTTTACGTACCAGTATGCGGTAGTGTTGAACGATGGTGGTCACTCAGCAGGTGAGCAGCCTTATTTCAAAATTGAAATGTTCGACCAGTCGGGGAACCTCGTTCCTTGTTCCCAGTATTACGTAGAGGCAAGCGGATCAATTCCGGGATTCCTTCCTTGCGGTGTGGGTACGTATTACAAGCCGTGGACTACTGTAAACATTGACCTCAGCACATTCCTCGCAGCAAACGTAACCATCCGTTTCACTGCGGCAGGATGTATTTTCGCAGGTCACTACGGTTACGCATATATCGACGCGTCTTGTCTTCCTTATTCCATTGCACTTACTGATTCCCTTTGCCAGGGAAGTTCAATTACACTGACGGCTCCGGCCGGCGCACAAAGTTATAACTGGACCAATGGTGTTCCGCCCGGCCCATCGATAGGCACGGGCACTTCGATAACAGTCAACGCAGCCGGCAACTATTATGTAGAAATGATTTCCGTTACGGGCTGTACAACATTCCTGAACGTAAACGTTGGAATGTATCCGCAGCCAACAGCCGGATTCACTCCTACATTCCCGCCATGTAGTCCCAACTATACGTTTACGAATACGAGTACGATAAGTAGCGGAGGTATGACTTATCAATGGGATTTTGGAGATCCCTTACTGGTAAACGACACCTCAATAAGTCAAAGCCCCGTGTTCAATTATCCTAACGCGGGCACATACACGGTTACGTTGATAGTCACGGGCGCGGGCGGCTGCGCTGATACGATAACGCAG
>DATHKF010000368.1:0-2483 GCA_035489505.1 Bacteroidia bacterium
CCTCATCCTAACGTGTATCAGGAGCGCCATTACAGCGCAACTGCAGGAGTAAGTGTATGGTATCATTTGTAATGAATGTGTGGCGTCGCACCACCTGACGCTACACATTCATTACTCAATCCTCTTCATGCAGTATTTCAACGCGCCGTAAATATCAAGGAAGATTTTATCCAGGATCGGGAATTCATTGTTCAGGTTTCCTGCCAATGGTTCTGCCTGTGCAGGGGCAGGTGTCCAAACTCAAAAAAAACATCCGATTTATCGCAATGCCTTTCGATCCGTACAACTACCCCAAATGGGGGATAGCGGTTTACACCATTGGGGTCAGGGCAAAGTGTATGGTTTAGTTCAATTTTGTCCTGTACACCAACCATACTTATGAAAAAAATACTTTCAGCACTAGCACTTCTTACGATCGTATCCGCGCATGCGCAGATATTTGAAATGAAGAAAACCTACACCGGGTATCATTACGGCTTCGGTTTCTGGAATCCGGATGGACTGAACAAATTCGTTGTGAGTTTCAACGACATGTATCGCGATGACCTGAAGGAATATTTCACGCAATATTCCGGGCGTGAACGGGGCATGAGTTTCACCACGAGCGGTTTTCGTTTCATTGTAGGAAAAAAAGAAACGAAGTGGACGTTCAGTACAGATTATGCGTTTGGTGCCGGCAAAGAAAAGAATGAAGCTGTATTCAAGAACGGCATCACGCAACACATGGTCGTTAAATTCCGGACGAACCAGGTAAATTTTTCATTCGGAATTACGAAAAAGGAAAACAAGGTGTGGATCGAGGGGTTGTACTGCACGAACCTCGCGAAAGTGATCATTGAGTATTCTACTGAACATCTCAATGGTGTGAACAGTTTCGGAACAGAATACAGGCTGAACGGAATTTACATCGGCACCATCAAGACCATGGAGCTGGGCGCGCAGTTCAGTTACAAGTGGAAGAAAAATGTTTTCTACACGCGTATCCTGTACCCGATTGCGGTAATTGGTCCGGACAAAGGCAAGCGCAACTTCGTTGACGACAGAAGCGGTTACGAGGCGCCGAATGATTTTCCATCGGATTACAACAGCTACGTGAACGATCCTGCGGGCTACGCCGCGAATAATGGTGCACTGCAAAGCACAGGAATGAAGGGATTATCGTTTGGTTTCGGAATGTTTCACCTTATTGGAAAAGATAAATAATGAAAACGATGAAGATAGTAGCAGCGGCAGTTGCAGTGGCACTCGTGACGATTACGTCGTGCAACAAAGACGAGCGACTCATGAAACGCATGGAAGGTAACTGGAACATTGAAAGTTCAGTGATCAAATATCACAATGCGGATGGATCCGAACAGGTGATTGAAGAATTGAGCAACACCGGTCGGCTGGTTATTTCCGATGGCAGTTCTGATCTCGAAAAGAGTTACGACTTTTTCTACATCAACTCGCAGCTCGATACCATCCAGGCGAAAGACATACTGGTAACCGACGAATACCGCAGCCGCATGGTGATGAGCAACGCCATTGTAGATACCGTGAACGGCAACAAGCCAATCGTATGGACGATCACGAAACAGAAGCGCAACAAGCAGGTGTGGTCGACATACGGAGTGGATTCAACGTTGTTTTACCCGAGCAATAATGATAACCCGGGAGCGGCGAGTAATTGGGTGAGTTGGGAGATTACGTTGAAGAGGGATTGAGGGATTATATCTGACCGCCGTGTATTGAAACAGAAAGCCTCCCGGGATGGGGGGCTTTTTGTTTAATTGGTATTCAGGGGCTGAACCTTTCAGTTTGGTCTGCATAAATCCATTCGCTCCTATGGAAACCGGGCCAGGTGTGATTCCGGATCTTTTAAATATTTCCCTTATCTTGCTATTAGCAAATCCTTCCCTCTTATGAATAAACTCTACGCCATCCTGCTTTCCGTTGCGTCTGTTTGCGTCACGCAAGTTACGTTCGCCCAATGCGGCCCCGTAATCACCTGCCCATCGAACATAACGGTCAATAACACCACCGGTATGTGTGGCGCCGTGGTCAACTACGGACCGGCAACGGCTATCACTACCTGTTCAACAAGTACGGTCACCATTTACTCCGAAACTTTTCAGGCGGGTGTGGGCGCATGGACGCTGAATGTAAATACCGGAACCAATGCTACTCAACCCAACAGCTGGGAAGTAAATGCATCGGAAGGTGGCGTTGCGCCTCCGGGATGCGGCGTTGCAAACAATGGCGATCTCACGTTGCACATCACGTGTACGTCTGCGTTCTGCGGGTCATTGATCACAGGAGCGGTGTATAACGCAAATAAAATATCGAACAAACGTGCCGAGTCGCCGGTGGTCAATACAACGGGCTACTCCGCGCTCACGTTGAACTTCAATTACATTTCATTAGGCGACGCGCTCCTCGACAACTGCTCCGTTGTGTACAACGACGGAACCGGCTGGCAGACGCTTACAGCAAGTATTAAA
>DATHKF010000369.1:0-2841 GCA_035489505.1 Bacteroidia bacterium
AAAGCGGTAACATCAGAAGCACTGCAAATACGGTGTTGCGGATCATATTCATCGGAAGTAATTGTTTAATCATGATACAAATGTGCAACGACCAACGCAAATGTTCAACTCTACCAAGTGAATTTCTTACGTGTTCAGCAAAATTTGCGGGGGCACAATATCCGGGCTTTGGGCGCCACCAGTCTCACGCATTGACAGACAACGAATACTGCCGGTACAAAGAGCAAGGGTCTGGAGATGCCCTTCCCGAACTTACCGTTACCTTTGACCCGCTCAACACTGTGAATACGCACTCAAAATCCGGGAATTTTATCCTTTTACACCTGATCGTGTTTATCTGGGGATGGACTGCCATCCTCGGAAAAGCGATTGATCTGCCCGCTCTGCAACTGGTCTGGCTGCGCTTACCCATTGCCTTGGGCGGCATATTTCTGTTCCTGGTTTTACGCCGCCAAAGCTTCGTGACGAGCCTGAAAAACCTCGGAATTTACTTTTCAATTGGTTTGATCGTGGCCCTGCACTGGATTGCTTTCTACGCGGCGATCAAGGAAAGCAATGTTTCGGTCACACTCGCGTGCTTTTCCACCGGCTCGCTTTTCTCCGCGTTCATTGAACCGCTTTTTTTCAAACGAAAAATCCGCATGTATGAGATCGTCTTCGGCCTTATGGTTGTTGCAGCGCTCGTGATGATCTTTCGCGTGGAAACACAATACACCTGGGGAATTATTCTCGGTATACTCGCTGCACTTACTTCATCCATGTTTGGTGTGTTCAATGCTATGCTCGTTCGTGGAGGACACAACGGTTCCCTGGTTTCGCTGTATGAAATGACCGGCGGTTTCGTAGGTATGAGCATTTACGTTTTGATTTTCCGTCCGTGGGAAGGTGGATTATTCACGATGACTTCCGATGATTTGTGGTTGTTACTCCTGCTTGGACTGCTGTGCACTTCAGTTCCGTTCCTGATCAGTCTTCACGTACTGAAAACAATAAGTCCCTACACGGTTTCATTAACGCTTAACCTGGAAACGCTGTACGGAATTGTTTTCGCGTATTTTATTTTTCACGAAGACAAACAACTGACCGGTTACTTCTACATCGGTTCAGCAATTATCCTCTCCACTATTTTTCTCAATGCGTGGATTAAATTCCGCGAGCAGAAGAAGGAAAGACTGGCTTTAAGGGGTTAACAGTCCCTGAGGCACGGGTCATCGCGAGACCGGGTCACTGCGAGGCACGAAGCAGTCTCCTCTATCGAGAGGGGATCGCTTCGTGCCTCGCAGTGACCCAACGACAGTCATGGCATCGCGATTGCATCAGTTCTGGCAAATGCATACTGAAACAACTAAAACCAGAACACCATGAAAAAGTCAGCCATCATAATGAGCATAGCACTTATGCTGGGGATGTTTACCCCTGCAATCGCTACTGAAAATCTTCCCGGACCTCCGGAGACAAAAGAAATTACCCTGCAGTTACAGAAGGACAAAGCCGGAGAACCGGGAACTGAACTTCCTGCCGCCCCTACTCCTTCAGCAACGAACGAAGATGCTGCAGCAGCCGATCAACAACATGGCGGAGGAGTAGTTATTGTCTCCGGAACCACATTACTGATCATTATTATCCTGCTCATCATTCTTCTTTAGGAAAATTTATTCCTCCGAAAGGGGCAGTATTTCCACACTGTGGCAACTGCGCATGCGTCGGGAACCGCGCAGAATACTAATCCGGAATAATAATTTCGTCCACGATTTGGGTACGGGTACTTGTTTGTCCGTAATGATCCGTGAACGCCTGGTTAAAAATCACGCGAAACAATCTTACCGGTGATCGTCCATCGTACACCTTATCGCACATGGTTGTGTAGAGGTGATGTGGTGGACTTAACCGTGCAAGAAAAACAGATTCTCCGTCGCGGTTGTTCCGGTTCACGAAGTACGTGCGGATGAATCCATCGTATTTTTCTTTCAGTTGCTGGTCGTAGAAATTCCACGCGGATGAATGTATCCCACTGGCGAGAATTGTACTGTCCATTTGCCGCAGCTCCCGTGCAACTGCATAATCATCCGTGTACCCAAAACCCGTTACAGGTGGAACCGGTTCCCTGACGAGAAAAAGAAAATGATCGAACTGGAACCATTGGTGATACGGATTCATCTGGTTCTTGTTGAACCCGTACGTTTTTCCGTCTGCGGTTTCTACTTCATACGTGAAGTACTGGTTGAACGGTGTGTCGTGCCAACCGATCGGGGCTGGACGCAACCAGAGAAATGAAAGCAAAACCACAACAACGGAAAGACGGAAGAGTGTTTTGTTTCCAAAGAAAGTACGCATGTGTCTTCGCTCCCGGATGAGCAAAATGATCAACCCGAGATCGACAAGAATCCATTTCCAGAACAGCATACTGCCGAATACAAATATTCCGATGTGCATCAGGATCAGCAGCGACAAAAGCGCGATGGCAACTTTTCTTTTGCGCAGCAGGAAAATTGCGCACAGTTCCACGCACAGTACAAAACACTGCATAACGGGGCCCACGGTATCCAGGAAATCGCGAAAATTCTGAATTGTTTCCGGCGAACTGCAACCGAGCCATCCACGCAGGTGTACGTTGTTGAAGAGATCAACGGGATTATTGTTTGCAATCCATTCAAACCCGTTTGGTGAAATGGCGATCTTGCTCCAGCCACTCGCAAAATAATTGGACGCCACGATGCAAAGCACCAGGTAGAAAAACGGTATGCTCAATTCTTTGATGAACCCGCGCAGGTACCGGTGCGCAACAAACATCATGAGAATGTCGAAGAGCATGCGTTGTCGAACATCGGGAAGCCGGCGACA
>DATHKF010000370.1:0-6060 GCA_035489505.1 Bacteroidia bacterium
CCAGGTTTCCGGCGACGGCGACTGGGGTGTGGTCAACACCGCTCCGAAACCCGGCTGGCTGAGTTGGGCGCCCGATTGGCTCTGGAGTTACAATTACCCGAATAACGTGAACGGCGCGGTTATTCCGAACGACCTCGATCCGAAGTACCAATCACCGGAATGGGTGGTAAAAGTGATTACCCAAAGCCCGGCCGACGGTCTTGTGGAACCTGTCTTCCCTACTCCATTGTACGAAGCGATCCTCTGCATTTCATTGTTCGCTATTTTCTGGATGCTCCGTAAACGTTTTGTCACTCCGGGCTTGCTCTTCGCGTGTTACATGATCTTCAACGGGCTTGAGCGTTTCACGATCGAATTGATCCGCGTAAACACAACACTTTTTACAATCGGAAATTTCCGCGTAACGCAGGCAGAGTTTATTGCATTTTCATTGGTTACGCTTGGAACTGCATTTGCATTCTGGACCAAACGTTACCATAAAAAACGCCTTGCGGCTACATGAGTTTATTCGGCGATACAACCGGTTATCCTGATCTCGAATTGCTCTGCGAAAAAACGCAGGTGATCAGCATCCGCGTGGGCCGGGCAATTCTTGAACAACGAAAGAATTTCAAAACTTCGGACATCGAAGAAAAGAATTTCAACAATCTCGTTTCGTTCGTTGATCGCGCCGCAGAAGATGAACTGGTCAAACAGCTCTCCGGAATTTTTCCGGAAGCCGGATTTATCACCGAGGAAAATTCGAACCGCCCCAAAGGAAAACGGTTCAACTGGATCATCGATCCGCTCGACGGCACAACGAATTTCATTCACGGCATTCCCTGCTACGCAGTCAGTGTTGCACTCGCCGACGAAATGACTCCGATTCTCGGTGTGATCTACGAGATCAACATGGACGAATGTTTTTACGCCTGGAAAGACGGCGGTGCCTGGCTGAACGGCAAAAGCATTTCCGTTTCGGGAGCGAAAGAACTGAAACGCGCCTTGCTTGGAACCGGCTTTCCGTATGTTGAAGCAGGCATACACGAAAAATATCTTGCGCTCTTTGGAGAACTGCAACGCACAACACGCGGAATCCGCAGACCGGGTTCTGCTGCTACGGACATAGCGTGGACGGCGGCCGGACGTTTCGATGCATTTTACGAATACGGTTTAGCGCCGTGGGATGTTGCAGCGGGTTTGATCATCATTACCGAAGCAGGCGGACTCTGCACCGATTTCTCCAATGGAAACGATCCGATCGGAAAAAAAGAACTTCTTTGCGGCACACCGGATATTCACGCAGCCGTGTTACCGATCATTCAAAAACATTTAGCCTGATATGACCAATCTCTCTCTTACACGTCCACTCGCATTCGTTGACCTGGAAACAACCGGTGTTAACGTGGCTTCCGACCGGATCATTGAAATTGCAATCCTCAAACTGCATCCGAATGGCGACCGCGATTCGAAATGCATGAAGATCAATCCGGGCAGACCGATTCCGGCGGAGACTACGGCCATTCATCACATCACGGACGAAGACGTAAAAGACGCGCCAACATTCAAGCAGTCCGCTGCTATGTTGTATGCATACATCGACGGTTGCGATCTTGCAGGATACAATTCAAACAAGTTCGATTTCCCTTTGCTTGCAGAGGAATTTCTCCGCGCAGAAATTGAATTTGATATTTCGAACCGCAAACTCGTTGACGTGCAGAATATTTTTCACAAAATGGAACAACGCACACTGGCTGCTGCGTACCAGTTCTACTGTGGAAAACCATTGATCAATGCGCATTCAGCAGAAGCAGATACGCTCGCAACGTACGAAATTCTCGAGGCACAGGTTGTGAAATATGAAACGCTGAAAAAAGATGTTCAGTTTCTTTCTGAGTTTTCGGCGCACACCCGCAACGTCGATTTAATGGGACGCATTGTTTACAACGACAAGAACATTCCGGTGTTCAATTTCGGGAAGCACAACGGCAAACCGGTAACGGATGTTTTCGAGAAAGAACCGTCCTATTTTTCGTGGATGATGGATGGGGATTTCCCGTTGTATACGAAGAAGGTGATCACGAAGATCCGTCTCGAGATGCGTAAAAAATAACCACGGCGGCACGGCGGACACGCCGATTCGCTGCGCTCATTCAAAGAAATTAACCACAGAGATGCACAGAGGTATTTCACAGAGGTTCACTGAGCTGCGCTGGGATACATTCAGTGAACCTCTGTGAAAACCACTCAGTGTGCCCTGTGGTAAAAGAATAAGTAACACAAATCGCGTAGCGGTTGCGCCGTGCCGACACAAGTAACACAAACAAAAACGCGCCGTGCCGCCGTGGTAAAAATAAAATGTGAATCGCGAAGCGATTGCGCCGCAGTAAAAGTAAAACGAGAATGAAAATCATCTGCATCGGTCGCAACTACAGCGATCACGCCAAAGAAATGAATTCCCTGGTTCCGGAAGAGCCCGTTATTTTCATGAAACCGGATACGGCCTTACTGAAAGACAACGCCCCGTTCTTCTACCCGGAATTCACGAAAGACCTTCACCACGAAGTGGAAGTTGTGCTGAAGATCTCGAAAGTCGGGAAGCACATCGAAGAAAAATTTGCGCACCGGTATTACAATGAAATCGGGCTGGGAATTGATTTCACCGCGCGTGACCTGCAGGCTGAATGCAAGAAAAAAGGTTTGCCCTGGGAAAAAGCAAAAGCGTTCGACCATTCGGCACCCATCGGAGAGTTTGTTTCCATCGATGCCTTGAAGGACAAAAACGCTATTGATTTCCATCTCCACCTCAACGGGGCAATGGTCCAGCGCGGCAACACCCGCGATCTCATCTTTTCGTTTGACCAGCTCGTGAGCTACATCTCGAAATTTGTGACGCTGCGTATGGGCGACCTCATTTACACGGGAACACCGGCGGGTGTTGGTGCGGTGAAGATTGGGGATAGGCTGGAAGGGTTTATGGAGGGGAAGAAGATATTTGGGTTTGAGGTTAAATAGACGCAAAGACGCAAAGGACGCGAAGTAAGGCGCAAAGAATAATAAGGTAAAAACCTTTGCGCTTTTTTCTTTGCGAACTCTGCGGCTTTGCGTCTATTCCCGCAGTTGCTCAGCTTTTCCCTACACTTATTTCACCACACTATTTCTCCCGGTATCGCGTTGTATTTTCATCCCATGAAGTCCTTCCTGAAAGCAACCCTATTCTCTGTCCTTATTGGCTGTACCGCGTTCATCGTAATGAGTAACCTGCCTTCCGGTACGGTGACCAGGATCAAAAACATTCCGGCGAAAACCGACAATTTCATTGGCGGAACAATCGCCGGGACCTACGCGAATACGGAGAAGGAACTCCCTGCGCTTGCTGATTCATTGAAAAAGGTCGACACACTTCTCGTGGCGTACAAAAGCAAGTACCGCATGCAGTTGTATTACTCGGGCAAACTGATCAAAACGTACATCATTGGTCTTGGACAGGAACCACTCGGTCACAAACAGCAACAGGGCGACAACCGCACGCCGGAAGGCGATTACCGCATCATCCAGAAAACGGTTGGACCATTTGACGGAAGCAATCCGTATTTAGGAAACCGCTGGATGCGTTTGAACTATCCGAATAATGCAGATGCAAAAGCGGGACTGGAAAATAAATTCATTACGGAAAGCGAATACAAAAAAATTCTCGCGGCGAACAAAACGGGAACTGAACCTCCGAAGACCACCAAACTCGGTGGAGGAATCGGGATTCACGGCTGGTACGGAAGCTGGCCCGGCGATGATGAACAGGACCTGACGTGGGGATGCATTACGATGCAGAATTCGGAGGTGGAGGACGTGTATAAGAGAGTTGGGTTGCAGACGCGGGTTATTGTCTACCCGTGAAACATAGACGCAAAGCGCGCAAAGAAAAAAAACGCAAAGATTCTAAGTCCTTGCGTTTCCCTATACTAATTTCTTTGCGCCTTACTTTGCGAACTCTGCGGCTTTGCGTCTATTCCGAGACCGGAACTGTAATCGTGAAATCCTTGTTCTCCCCTGTTGCCGTCGTCACATTCACAAACTGGTAACCCGAAACCGGCGTCATCACCAGCGTGTCCCACGTTGCATCAAGTCCTTTGGCGTAGAGAAACATGGTTTTGTGTCCGTTACCGACATCTGTGAGGATGAGATTTCCATTCGCATCGCATACGTATCGCGCGTCGTACACGGATGTATCTGTCCCTGCGTTTTCGGTCGTGTTGTTCTTGCGGAATACTACGGCATTCGCAATCGGAAATCCGTGGTGGTTGACGTTAATGAGCAGGCGCACCGTTCCTTCGGGAACCGTTTCCGGATCCTTTTCGCAGGATGAACACGAAAGTCCAACTGCGAGCACGATCAACGATATGTACTTTGCGATCTGCATCAAATGGTAATTAACAACATAGTTACATAGTTTGCATAGAATCGCCGCGCGATCATAGGGCACATAGGTGCTCCTGATGTGAACTCAGGCAAACTGACACCTCTGTTTTCTATGTGACTATGTGGTTTCATTTTTTTGTGTTCTTTTTATCCCTCAAAGGGTATAACCCTCGCAGGGTTATTGCTCCCGAAACCTCGGATCGTTAATCAAAGTATAATCCGTCAAAGTCGCCAAAAACGCCAGCAAATCCGATTTCTCCTGCGGCGTCAATGGAATTCCGCTCGTTAATTGCGGGTCCAGCGTTGCGCTCGGGTACATCGTTCCCGAATAATGATCGAGACATTGCGACAACGTGTTGAACCGCCCATCATGCATATACGGAGGCGTGACCGCAATGTTACGCAACGACGGTGTTTTGAATTTCATCGAGTCGGCCGGATTAGCTGTGATCATCATTCTTCCCGCATCCATGATCGTTGGTTCCGGTGTTAAACCATTGTTGTGGAACGAACGGTCGGTGAATAGCGGTTCTGTATGACAAGACGCACACTTCGACCGGAAGGTTGCCAGCCCATTGAGTTCCGGCTGCTCCAATGAAATTTCATTGCGCATGTACTGATCGTATCGCGAATTGTCGGAGATCATCAGTCCCTGGAACTGAGAAATCGCCTGCGTGATGCGCTGCGTGGTGATTGTATCGCTTCCGAACGCAGCTTCAAACATCAGGCGGTATTGCGAATCGGCATTCAGTTTGGCAATGATGTTCGGCAACGTTTCGTCCATCTCCACGGGATTCCCGATCGGACCCAATGGCTGAAGTTCGATGTGTGTGATTCCACCGTCCCACATGAATGTTTGGTTCCAGGCGAGGTTCCAGAGCCCCGGCGCATTGCGTGTACCAAACAATCCATCAATGCCATGACTGACCCGGTGTTCGGAATGCGCGAAGGCCACAGTTTGCTGGTGACAGCTTCCGCAGGAAATGGTATTGTCGCGGGAAAGACGCGGATCGTAAAAAAGTTTTCGTCCGAGTTTGAATCCGGCAACGGTTACCGGGTTCGTTGAGAAATCATACTGCGGAGCCGGGAATCCCTGCGGCACGTAGAACTTTACGTTTTCTTCGTTGAGGGCGATGGGGATCTCGGGGTCGCGGTAACAACCACTCACGAACGAAGCGATTACCACGGGTAACAGGATAACGGCCACTGCCATGCCGCGCTTGACAAATGAACCACGGCGACACGGCGAAATAATCCGCCGACCTAAGCGAAGTAAATTCACAATTCTATTTTCTTTACCCGTTTTCACTATCTGCTTATTTGCGAATTCTCAAAGTCCAAAAGAATCGCAAAGCGATTCCCAATTACAAGCGCCGTGCCCGCTGTGCCGCCGTGGTAAAATTTAGCCCACATCATCGCGGTTCAATTCTCGATACCCGTAATCGTAAACATATCCATGTAATTATCCGCGATACCCACCGACATATTCCCCGGTGTAGAAATATTGCTCGACGACGAAAAGTCAATCGCATATGGAGTCTGAAACCATTCGTTCAGATCACTCTTCATGTGAATTTTCGGAACGGTGTTCGCGGTGACCACTGCCGTGGACGCACCGAATGATGGAATCGCCCAGCGCTGACCGGCGTATTGTCCGGCGAATCC
>DATHKF010000371.1:0-4239 GCA_035489505.1 Bacteroidia bacterium
TACCACCAGTGACACTTACTGTTGCAGCGCCATCAGATCCTCCGTTGCAGGAGATGTTCGTTTGAGATGATAGAGAGGAAACGATCGCGCTGGGCTGAGTAATATTTACAGTTTGTGTGTGCGTGCAACTATTTGCATCTGTAATAGTACAGGTGTAAATTCCGGCAGTACGACCGCTGATGGATGCAGCAGTCCCACCTGATGGAGACCATGAGTAAGTCAACACGCCGGTTCCACCACTTGCATTGATCGTTGCTGCACCGGTGTTGGCACCATTGCAGAGAATATTCGTCTGCGATGAAACAGAAGACGTGATTGCAGTTGGTTGTGTAATCGATACTGTTTGCGTGGTAGTGCAACCTGCCGCATCAGTAATTGTGCAAGTGTAAGAGTTCGCAGCAAGCGAAGATGCTGTTGCCGCAGTTCCTCCTGAAGGTGACCACAAATAAGTAAAGCCCGGAGTTCCCCCGGTTACACCAACTGTTGCCATTCCGTCCGTTCCTCCATTACAACTTACGTGTATAACTGAAGACAGTGAAGGAGTCATTGCAGGTGAAACTGAAACTGTGATTGTAGTTCGTGTACCAGCTGCGCACAAACTGTCTTGCACATAGTAAGTTGTGTTCGACGTGAGTGCAGGAGTGGAGAAGGAACTACCTCCGCCGAGATATGTACCTCCGGAAGGTGCAGAATACCATCCAAGAGTTCCGAATCCTGTTGCAGTAAGTGTTGTAGAATTGTTACTGCAGACAATAAGTGCAGCAGGTGCGGTTGTATTGGGTGGCGCAACCGGCGTTAAGCACTGTGCCATTTTCTGAACAAACGCGTCATAGCCACCACCATGTGCAAGGTTGAAGGTTCCTGCAGTTGGATCATAGTCGCCGGTTCCGGACTTGAAGCCAGTTGTGTAAACCGATCCTGCCGGGCTCACTGCTATTCCCTGGCCAACATCAATACCTGTTCCTCCTATACTAAAGCCCCAGGCGTAATTTCCGTTCGACTGAAGTTTGCTAATGAAGACATCACGCACATTCGCTGATGTCAATGGACTTGAACCAGCGCCCGGATCGAAATCTACCGTGCCTTCGTATGTACCCGTTGTATATATTGCTCCAAGTGCATCGGTAGCGATGGAGTAACCATAATCCTGACCGGTTCCACCGATTTGTTTAGACCACTGGTAAATTCCAAGGTTGTCAAGTGACAGTATGAATACGTCCTGAAGTCCGGCAGAAATATGATTGACTGTTCCTGTACCGGGATCAAGATCTGATGTTCCATACGAGTAACCGGTTACGTAGATGTTTGAAGCGGTTTTCACCATTGCATAACCTTCGCATTGAATATTACCTGTGCCAACTCTTTTCATGAAGGAAAAATTTCCGACAGAAGTGTATTTGTGAACGAAACAATTGTTGGCACTTCCGGAACCACTCGAAAATGTACCAGTGCCGGGATCAAAATCAACTGTACCAATAAAGTATCCACACGTATAAACTTCCTGAGCTGCGTTTACTGCAATGTCCATTCCGTAGACACCAGAAGATGAATTGCCAATAACTTTTGCCCACACGTAAAGACCATTGATGTCGAGCTTGCTTACATAGAAGTTCGTGTTACCTGAGAATGCAACGCCAAGCTGCGCGGTTCCAGGACCCGGGTCGAAATCAATTACCCCAATGGATTGTCCGGTGGAGTACACATTCCCGGCTGCATCAACCGCGATTTCATTTCCTTGCTGATTGTCGTTGGTGCCGCCCATTTGCTTGAACCAAACAAAACCACCTGTACTGGTAAGCTTTAAGACGTAGATGTCAGCTCCGGTCATATTGCCACTATTAAAAACACCAGCACCCGGATCGAAATCGACAGTACCATAAAAACATCCTGTGATATGCATGTTAGCGGATGCATCAAGCGCAATTCCGTTTGCCTGTTCATTACCTGCACCCCCAATCCGACCAGCCCACAACAAGTTGCCTGAAGGATCGAGTTTGGTGATGAAAATGTCCTGACCACCTAATGAAGTAAGTGGGAATGAGCCTGCGCCCGGATCAAAATCCACTGTACCGTTGAAGTAACCAACAGTATAAACATTCCCTGCAGCATCTGTTGCGATATCTCGCGGTACGTCATTGCCGGAGCTGCCGTGATTAACTGCCCAGCCAAAAGTTTGCGCCGACAACAGTGCGGCCTGTAAAGAACATGCAATCAAAAGGAATTTTTTCATCGTGAGGTTGATTTAATAAAGCAATGATATTGACATCCGGTTAGCTGCGGAAGAACTCCTTCACCAACAGCCAATCGGCTTCAGGAACGGACGATACAACACAACAAAGACAGCACCCACGTTTAGCGGATGCTGTCTTGCTTACTGATTATTCGGTTAAAGCGTCGAAGCTTTTATTTCTCTTCCGCAACCGGTCCCATCCAGGTCGAGCAAAACTTCTCCCGTGCTATCCAGCTGATCTGAATTCGCGCGAAGCTTTCCCTTGAAGATCTTACCGTTGTCGCAGCTGAATTCTTTTTTCTCTCCGGGCTTCAACACTGTTGATACTCCTTGACCGTAACACATGAGAACATCTGTCTGCGTATCATTCACCAAAGTAACTTTCGGCTTGCGCAATTGATTCAATTTTGCCTGTCCTTCCGGAGAATTCCAGTATGCTGCATTGGCGTTGTCGTACGTAAGCTGCGTAGAATCCACGATAAACTTCATCGTGTTCGCTTCCTCCTGCATGGCTGCGTTGTATGGATTTGCATCCTGTATCTTTTTCATTTCCACGAAGTAGTCTTTTATCAGCTTCATGAGGTCAACCGATTTCATATCGCTCATTTTCGCTCCTTTGAAAACAGGATCTGCTGCTTTGTCTTTCGGAACGGATGGAATCCAGATTTTATCAATATCAAACTGTGTGGTGCTCTCGAAGTGTTCGAGGTCAAAGATGCATCCGTTGATAATTACCTGGGCATGGCTTGCCGAACCAGTTGAGTACGACGGATGCGTGTAATGGTCAAAAATATTGTACATGTAGTTGTAATCAATATTCTTTTCAGCAGGATTTTCCTTACTCAGGGCATCAAATCCGACGATATGTCCGAAACGATTCTTAACCGGGCTGACTGTCGCAACGTAGCGCTTTTCACTGATTGTATTTTTACCACCTTCAACAGGAACTACGTTCCAATACTCGGTATAAACTACACCGTCCATTGCTTTGAGTGAGGTGATCATATCAATCTGGGCGTGGGATGCGGTAACTGACAGGCCCAAAAGTGTGGCGAGAATTATTTTTTTCATGAGCAAGTGTTTAAGGGTTCGAAAAAATTTCTGTACAAGAATACAGGAACGCGCAACATTCGGGTTGGTTAACCTCATGAACAGCCAATTGGTTTCAGGAACGGATAAAAAAAGAACCCATCGGCCAGGATGAGTTCTCTTTTTTGAGAATGAAATTTGAGAATGAAAATACTATTCCTTGATAAAGCGGCTGGTTGAAATTCCGGATGCAGTCTGTACCTGGAGGATGTAGACTCCCGCAGACAGTTCTGCTACTGAAAATGAATTCCTGGTTTCGGTTTGAACCAATGCCCCGGTTGAGTTGTAGATGAATACATGCTCAATTACTTCTGTCGTTTGTATGTTGAGTACTGTAGTCGCCGGATTCGGGAACAACGAAACGTTACTGGTTTCACTTTCGTGTATTCCAACTCCGGTAACGTTGAGTTTCCAAACACCTACATCTGTTCCTCCTACTGATGTTAAATTGAAAACTCCGGCACCCGGATCAAAATCTACGGTGTTATAAAACTGGCTCACGACGTAAACATTCTCGGAGGCATCAACCGCAATACCGAATGAATTATCGTACGAATAGCCGCCGATGCTTTTTGCCCACACAAGGTCTCCGTTGAAGTCGTATTTGCAAACGAAAATATCCTGCAGCCCGTTTGCGATCAGATTGGTTGTACCGGTGCCGGGATTAAAATCTACGGTATCGTTGAAAACCCCGGTGACAAAAATGTAGCCGGTAGGATCTATATCAATACTCATTATACTTTCCGTCTGTGTACTTCCGGTAGTAACAACCCATTGGAAAATTCCGGAAGCATCTAAGCGCAACATGAAAAGATCATAACTTCCACTATTCGAAATCATGTAAATAGTGGAAGTTATGATCTTTTCATGTTGCGCTTAGAAGCTTCCGGAATTTTCCAATGGGTTGTTACTACCGGAAG
>DATHKF010000372.1:0-2923 GCA_035489505.1 Bacteroidia bacterium
TGCTGATCACCCATGAAATTCCGGGATTAAAACTGCGCGGCACGTTTCATTACGACGAGGGCTACTATTACTTCCGGAATGTAGGCAACCGTGTGTTGTTTGGCGGCGGAAGAAATCTTGATTTTTCTGCAGAAAAAACCACCGAGCACGCGTTGACCAGCGTGGTACAGGAAAAGCTGGATGAATTACTCAGCACCATGATCCTTCCCGGGGTTGAATTCAAAGTTGACATGCGCTGGGCAGGTACAATGGGCGTTGGAAAAACAAAATCTCCGATCGTGAAGAAAATTGACGAACATGTTTTTTGCGCGGTGCGCATGGGCGGAATGGGTATTGCGCTGGGAAGTTTAACCGGTGAAGAAGTAGCCGAACTCGTAGGAAAAGAAATCTGATGCAGATACTAATTTTCGATTTTCACTATCGTGCAAAATCGAAAATTGATAAATTTAAAATCAAAATTTATGGCACAATACATTTCAACCGGCAAATTCAATTTTCTAAAAACAATCATGGCGCTGGTTCTCCTGGGAATTCCCTGCGCGGTTTTGCTCGGGTTGACTTATGGCTGGGCGATGGACCTGATTCCCTTTATCATCGTGGATGTGATTGTTCTCGTTGGAGTCGTTGCATTACTGGCAGCGTTGTCGGTGGGAATGGTCCACATCGGAGTGATCCGGAACAACGCAGTGAAAATAATCTGCGTGGTGGTGGTTTGTTTCGTCGCCTGGTACGCACAATGGGTGTACACCACACAGCATCATTTCTGGACATCGCTGATGAAATTCGACCGCGTTTTCGAAGACATTCTCGAATGGTCCGAAAATCACGAGCTCAGCATTTCGCGCTCTATGTCCAGCGGTGGCGCTGGAATCACTGGAATCGGTCTCATGATTGTTGAAGGCATTGAAATGCTCCTGTTTTTTACACCGGTCATCTTCGTGTTTGTTGCCCAGAAGGATTATTTCTGCGAAGCCTGCGGAAAGTTCAACGACAATAAGAGTTTCTACGTACGCGGTCTGAATGAAACAAGTATTTCATCCGGAGAACAATCCGGCGATTTCCGTTTCATTGCAGAGCTTCCGCATCACAAGCTGGCTCCGGACGGTCTTGATCCGCAGGGAAACAACAGTGCGCACAATATTTACCTGAGCTATTGTCCGAACTGCCTGCAGAATGGGATCATTGACATTGACCGCGGTACATTTGAAGCGGACAAAAAAGGCAAGATCACATTCGGGAATACCACTGACGTGACGAAGAAGACACTGCTCAATGCGCTTTCGACGACAGCGCTACGGGAAAAAATCTGATTGGGTCATTGCGAGGGACGAAGCAATCTCCTCTCCGAAGATGGGATTGCTTCGTCCCTCGCAATGACGTTTCCACATTGTAGCAATACCGCTACATGCGCAATGTCTGCCACATGCGCGTTTCAGATTTTCAAACTATCTGCACGAAAAACTTCTCATCCGCTGATGGATTCTCTATCTTAGTTGCTCTGCTGAAAAATGAGAAACTATCTTCTGGGATTTGTATTGGCGCTGGTCTGCGTGGGCCAGCTCGTTGCGCAGGATATTTCCTTTTCGCAACCGTTTTTTGCGCCACTTCATCTTGGGCCTTCAATGGCCGGCGGAGCCAATACTCCACGCGTTAATTTTCTCTGGAGAAACCAGTGGCCGAAATTCGCCGGAGGATTTCGCGAAATGTATTTTTCATACGACCAACCCGTTGAACGGATTCACGGTGGCGCCGGAGCGTATTACCAGAATTCCCGCGACACAAACGGGGTGACGTTGCATAAAATAGCTGGCGCGGTAAATCTCAGTTTGATTACCGGAAATGGAGACCTGCGCATTGTTCCGGGAATTGAGGTCGCAACTGTGGTTGGCGGAATCGACAAAACCAATTTCTTTTCCTCGCAGCGGGAAGTTCCGCTGAAACCTTCGTTGAATTACATGGACGTGGGCGTAAGCTTATTTGTTCATAGCACGCATTACATGGCGGGAGTTACCCTCAATCATCTCAACCAGCCGTTCGGAAGTTTTGTGCTGTACGACAATTCTCGTGTTGAAACCAAAATTACAGCAGTGGCTTGTGCGGTCATTCCCATTGGCGGACGACACGGAGAAACAAACATCAGCCCAATGATTCTATACACTTCACAGGCCGATACGCAAACATTTTGCTTCGGCTTCATGTGGAAAAAAAGCATCGTTGCAGGAAGTGTATACTATCGTAACCGAAGCGATGTTATCGTGGGTCTCGGACTGAAGTTCGACCGCCTCCGTATTTTTTACAGCTACGATATGACGGTTGGAAACCTGGCGGGCCGTACAGGCGGCGCACACGAAATATCACTGATGCTTTTTCTCAAGCCACGGAATGATGCCGATGTTTTTCCTTCGGTGGAGCATGATAATTTCTGATTTTACCTGCTAAGTCGGAGTAAACTTCTGAGAACAATGGAACTTACCATACTTTACGCCGCATGACGTAATCGGCGTATTGCATATAACTTACAATTCCCTCGTCGCTTTTGATAATGACTAGCAAGGGACGGATGGTGCCGGTATAGAAATTGAAGAACTCATATTTTACAAGCTTCCCGTTTAACCGGGTTGCAGTCCGGTATGGAAACAGATCGGCATATGTTGGATCAGGCGGCACACGCGGCAAGGGCGACGGAAACCATGCAGTGTCCGGGGTATAATCGAGCAGCAGGATATCGTTGCCGCGTTTCACAGCGTTTAAAGTATCGGAATACGTGATGACGATTTCCTTTTGACGGGCCCCACCCAGTTCATTGTAGATATCCGTCTGCACAACGCGGATTCCCACAATAGAATCGCGGTACGTATGATGCTCTACCAGTTTATTTTCCTTCCACGTTTTGGTTTCGGTTATCCGGGCGTTGCGCAGGATG
>DATHKF010000373.1:0-4772 GCA_035489505.1 Bacteroidia bacterium
AATCGTAAAAAAAAATTGAAAAAAACGGAGGGCTGTTTTAGGAATTTCAGGTTTTTTTACGTTGTTGAATTAGACGGGAGTTGGCAAGGTATAGACGGGAGACGATAGGCGATAGTTGACGGTAGCGGTGTGCAGGTATTGTGCGTCTCCCACCTATCGCCTCTCGTCTACCGTCTCTTCTCTCCTGATTTATTCATAAAATCCGCCGCCAGTTCCAACTGCTTGTACCACTCTTTCCCAAACTTCCGCACCAGGGCCGTTTTTACAAATTTATAGACCGGAACCTGGAGCTTTTCGCCGCAGGCACAGGCCGGTTTGCAGATGTCCCATTTCTCGTAGTTCACCGCGGTAAATTTCTTGTGCTCGGTGATCCGCACGGGATACAAATGGCACGACACCGGCTTCTGCCATTTTACTTTCCCATCGCGGAAGGCTTTTTCAATTCCGCAAAAGGCCGTGTTATTTTCAAAGATCGTGTATGCGCATTCTTTATTTCCGCCGACGAGCGGGGTGACTTTATCTCCATCGCTGTCGATCAGCCATTTGCCCTGTTTCTTGATTGCTTTTTTCCCTTTTTCGGTGAGGTACGGCTCAACGATGGGATAAATTTCCTCCAGCAATTTCTCCTCTCCATCTTCCAGTGGCGCGCCCGAATCGCCATGCACGCAACAGGCGCCTTTACACGCGTTCAGATCACATACAAACTGTTTTTCAACCAAGTCGTCTGAAACGAGCGTGTTACCGATTTCGATCATAGGGTACAAAGATAACACCGGAATGGCGGAATCGGGTGCCGGTCCACGTTAAAGTCCGTGAATTATCAGTGCAGAATGCGTGCTTTTCGCTGATCCGACAAACAGATCGACCCAGGAAAACGATGAATCTATCAGGAGGGATTTGCTGCTGTTTGCACCTTCGGTGCCTTACCACAGATTCACAGATTACGCAGATGAAAAAATTATTTTTATTGATTTAAACCAATCATTAAATCTGCGTAATCTGCGAATCTGTGGCAGGAGGCCGAAGGCCTTAAGTGTATCAGATTGTTCCGGTAAATCGTATATCTTTCCGCTCAATCCGCTGATATGTTCCTGCTCTATTTTCTTCTTTTCCTGCTGCTGCTCGGCTTCAGCAACTACCTCATTCAGAAAGTCCGTAAAGACTTAAGTCTGAAAAGGAAGTTTTACGATTTCCGCGACAACAACGCGATCGTGTATACCGTGCTCACCATGATTTTGGTGTATTTCGCGGTGAACCTGTTTGTGCCCGATCCAACATTCAAAACCACCGAAGAAAAAATCGCATACGGCAAAGAAACATCGCAACCCTGGCTCGTGAGCCAGTCGTACCGTGCCCTGCTCGCAACCGACAGCATGAACCCCGACCTGGCTTTCGGACTGATCGACGCGCACTTTGATCCCGCGCAAAATCTGTGTCCCGATTACCGCGCGTACAATCACGAAGAAGGTTTCATCTACAATTACTTCAAACGGTTTGCCGATAGCGACGAACAGGAAAAAAGCGATTTCGGCAATCTCTTCATTGGGCTTTACAATTTCTATAAAGGCGATGAGTACAATGCCGGGACGAGTTTTGCGGAAGTAAAAAATCAAAACCTGAAATACCTGAACAACTTCCAGGGCCGCGTTAATTTCTACAATCACAACCGGGAGCGCGGGTATGCCAACCTGCTCCGTGAAATTGAACTGAAAGGATACACCGCAGGTGCGTACCGGAACCTCGCATTGCTGTATGATTTCGAGCAGAAGCACACCGAACTGTTCCTGCTTACCTATAACCCGGAAAGCAGGCCGTACGTTCCTTACGCGATCCGTACGGGTGTATACATCCGCAGCAACGATCTCGGTTCGTATTTCAAGGATTTATTTTCCGAGGTTATTCTTTCCGGGAACGTGGTTGGTATTGCCGGCGCATTCCTCATTCTCCTCGCGTGGGTCATTTACCTGTTGCGCGTAAACATTCAACGCAGTTCCGGTATTGTTACCGCCCTGTTTGTTGTGCTGTTTTCTGCGGTGATGATGATCCCCGTTTGGTTGCTGTATGATTTTTTTGAATTCGGACTCGGGTTCACGCTCAATGGCGAAGTCTTCAACGACCTGATGTATTGCATTTTCGGAATTGGTGTCATCGAAGAGTTCGTGAAAATTGTTCCGTTCCTGCTCCTGCTTTTCTTCACGAAGAAAATCAAGGAACCGATCGACTACATCATGTATGCGTCACTGGCTGCGCTGGGATTTGCATTCGTGGAAAACATACTCTACTTCCAGGAAGATAGTTTGAACATCATGCATTCGCGCGCACTTACCGCATCGATTTCGCACATGATCGATAGTTCGATCGTTGCATACGGATTGATCCTCGCCCGGTTCAAATACAAGCGAAACAGCGTGCTGTATTTTTTCCTCTTCTTTTTCCTGGCAGCGGTTTCACACGGCTTCTACGATTTCTGGTTGCTGAACGATGTGGTTTCCGATTATTCCATCGTCACGTTCTTCTACCTGCTTACATCCATCCTGATTTACGCGTCGCTCATCAACAATGCGTTGAACCAGGCCACGGAACCGTCGGCAAACATTCACCTGAATTCAGCAAAGCTTTCATCCAACCTCGCGGCGTGGCTTGTTGGCGTGTTCCTGTTCGAGTTTATTTGCCTCACGTGGATTTACGGACCCACCATCAGCAACCGCGAACTCATCACATCCACACTCGGCGGCGGTTATCTCATTCTCTTTCTATCGGTCCGCCTCGGCAACATTGATATTTTCCCGGGAGAATGGTACCGGATCAACTGGTTCGTGGGACTGCTGCCGGCACAGGTTGTGTACGGCGATAAACGACCAAACTACAATCTCGCGTTAGGCAAAAAAGTGTTGATCCAGAATTTCAGGACCAACAGCAAACTGGCAACTTTTCTTCCCGTCCGTGGTGAAATTATCCGGCGCGAAAAGATTGGCGGCTTTACCGGCTGGTACCTTGTAAAACTGGAACAGAAAATTCCGTTTAAAACATACAACCAGGAACACATCATGATCCGCCCGAAGAACATGGTTGAACTCCTTCACGCCGATCACGACACGATTTTCCACTTCTCAGCCGTTCCGAATATGGATGAACTGAACGGCCCCAACAAAAACGAAAAGTCTATTGTGTTTTTCGATTGGGTGAAAGTGAGAGAGATATCCGGCGCGAATTAATTCAGGTTGTATTTGTTGTTGTTGCGCCTTCGGCGCCCTGCCACAGATTCGCAGATTACGCAGATGAAAAAAATTATTTTTATTGATTTAAACCAATCATTAAATCTGCGTAATCTGCGAATCTGTGGCAGGAGGCCGAAGGCCTGAAGCAGGAGTCAAACTACGCCTGTAAGTCGCGGCAGAATCAGCTTGAACCATTCTGTGAATTGATCCGGGCTTTCCTTGAGTGCCGTTTCGAGTTCTTGCGTGGAGAAATATTTCCATCCACTCACTTCACCGGGATCGGGATTGGGAACTGCGTCGGTTCGTCCAATGAATATGTGATCGAGTTCATGTTCAATTAAATCATGATCGAGTTCTGCGCGATACGTAAAAGCAAATGCATGATTCAGATCACAGCGTATTCCCATTTCTTCCTGTAACCTCCGGTGTGCAGCTGTGGCCGTATCTTCTCCCGGACGCGGGTGGCTGCAGCAGGCATTCGTCCACAATCCCCCGGAATGGTATTTTCCTTCAGCGCGTTTTTGCAGCAACCATTTTCCTTCGCTGTTGAAAATGAAAACGGAAATCGCACGGTGCAATGTTCCGGAACGGTGCGCTTCCATTTTTTCGGCAGTGCCGGTTTCGTTGTCGTTTGCATCAACGAGGATCACGTATTCCTGTTTTGTGCTCATGCGCGATCCGTATTTTGAACAAAGGGAACTATTCCGATCACGCGAACATCATCCACCTGTTCGAGATCTCCACGCCAGTTTTCAAGCGTGGCAATCAGTAAGCTGCGTTGTTCCTGCATGGTTTTTCCGGAATTGCCGGGCAGTAATTGTTGCATCGGTTTGCCCGCCAAGTTTACATATTTCAACTGAGAATAACATCGCCCTTCGACCGACAAGCCGGTTGAAACCGCCAACGGCACACTGCCCACTGAATTACTATCTTTGCACCATGTCAGAAACCACCGAAAAAGCGAAGCAGCTTACAGGCGAAGAGAAATTCAAAAATATCATTTCGCATTCCAAAGAGTATGGATTTATTTTCCAGTCGAGTGAAATTTACGGGAACGGATTGAGCGCGGTATACGATTACGGTCAGTACGGCGTTGAACTGAAAAAAAACATCCGCGAGTACTGGTGGAAATCGATGGTGCAAATGCACGACAACATCGTGGGAATTGACGCAGCTATTTTTATGCATCCTACTACGTGGAAAGCTTCCGGTCACGTCGACGCGTTCAACGATCCGCTGATCGACAATAAAGATTCGAAGAAGCGGTACCGTGCCGATGTGCTCGTGGAAGATTCCATGAAGAAGATCGAAGAGAAGATCAGCAAAGAAGTTGAAAAAGCGGCGAAGCGTTTTGGTGAAACTTTCGATGCGGCGATGTACAAGAGTACAAACCCGCGCGTGATGGAATACCAGAAGAAAATCGACGACACCAACGCGCGTTTCAAAACGGCATTGGAGAATGATGATATGGCTGATCTGAAACAGCTCATCATCGATCTTGAAATTGCTTGCCCGATTTCCGGAACACGCAACTGGACAGATGTTCGCCAGTTC
>DATHKF010000374.1:0-4806 GCA_035489505.1 Bacteroidia bacterium
AAAATGTAAAGTTTTCATGGGTTGTGTTTTTGATGAAACACAAAAATATTATCAATCAAATGTGGAAAGCAAATATTTGACAACCTATATTTTAAATAATTTATTTACCATATTATAAATAAATCTTATCCACTCTGTCAATTGCATGTCGTACGCCTGAGCCTCAATTTTTTAGGAAAGAAAAAAAGTCGTGCCAATTATTGGAGGCAATAAAAAAAACCTGCCGGGTAACGGCAGGCCCCTTTTAAAAGCGGTCAAAAAAAGCGATAGGGCGCATCTCAAAAATACCAAAAGCAAAACCCAGATTTCAGCGCTTTCACGGGGATTTGGGCTTACCTTTTTTTGAGTTTTTAGTGCGGCTGGCATTTTTGAGATGGCTTCTACTGAATGGTCATCTTCCGCACCGTGCGCGTTCCATCCACCGCTAGAGCGTATTTTTGCGAACCCATAATCCATTGGTCCCAGGTTCAAATCCTGGTGGGCGCACTCTTTTTTTCCAATATCTTCAGTGCATGATATTCAATATGCGTGGATTAAAAACCTCCTGCAAAGCAATGCTCTTCATAGCAATTGTTCTTACTGCGCTGCGTGCAGGTGCACAAAGCGCAACGGAAGTAAGTAAGTCCGGGTGCATTTCCGGCAACTGCATAACGGGAACCGGAACATACGTGTATAACAACGGTACCCGTTATGAAGGCCAGTGGGTAAAATACAAACGTCATGGGTACGGAAAGTACTATTACAGTGATAGTGGTACTTATGCGGGTGAATGGCGCGCTGACCGGCGCAATGGGCCAGGCACTTTTGTTTATTGGGATAAAGATTCCTGCATAGGACACTGGATCAACGATACCCTTTCGGGATTTGCAACATACTATTTCAACGACGGCGGGAAGTATACAGGCAATTGGAAAAGAGATTCCATGTCGGGGAAAGGGACGTACCTCTATCCCGAGGGAGGCCATTACACGGGTGATTGGGTTAGGGGTCATCGTGAAGGTACCGGAACGTGCCATTATGGAGATGGTGGAACATATACGGGAGAATGGAAGAATGGCCTGCGTCACGGATACGGCGTAGCCCATTTTAAGGATAGTGCAACATACGAAGGCCAATGGGTCCGTGATACAATTACCGGCGAAGGGAAATATTCTTACTCCAATGGAGCGAAGTATACAGGCTCATGGTTGAATGGCAAATATCACGGAGAAGGAACATTGAATTTTGCAGACGGCGCTGTTTACTCCGGCACATGGGTATATGGTGAGCGAAAAGGCCATGGATCAATGACCTATACTGACGGCGGAAAGTACGTAGGAAACTTTCGTGCCAACGCCCGAAACGGAAATGGCATTTATTATTATTCTGATGGCAGTAAATACACCGGAGACTGGGTCGATGGAAAGCGCGATGGAACGGGACTGATGAGTTATGATTCCTCCGGAAGCGTCTATGACGGACAATGGTCTAACGACTCTGTTACTGGCCAGGGACGGTGTACGTTTGCAAATGGCGACGTGTACGATGGCCATTGGAAGCATGGAAGGTTTGACGGGACCGGAACATATTTTACCGCTGCCGGTGGTGTTTACATCGGAGAGTGGGAAAATGGGAAAAAGATCAAAAAGCGCAGGCGGAAAAAGAAAAGGTAGCTGGGTCTGATGTTTCGGTGCAACAAATTTGCACGCTGATGCAAAGCGGAAGTCTTTGTATCCATCAGAAACTTTTCTTTTTCATCTTTAGCCCCGCAGTGCATTCTTCCTCGCGGAATTCCCGGATCATAAAAAACTTCCTCCCTCCCCCAACCTTCCCCAGACTTTTTACGTGTAACAGGTAATCCCCCATTTTATTCATGTCAAATCATCCATTATGAAACATGTAAAATTTACGCGCACCTGTATATGCCTGTTCGCATTCCTGTTTTTACAAATTGCCACACACGCACAAACACCACCTTGCCAGTGGGCATCCGACATAGGAGGGGGTTCCGTTGATGCCGGTTTAAGCGTTGTTACTTTTTATACCGGCGATGTGTACATTACCGGAAAATTCAGCGGGCCGAACGTGGATTTCGATCCCGGCGCAGGAGTCGCCAACCTCAGCAGCAACGGAGGCACAGATATTTTTGTAGCAAAATATGATGCTGCCGGACAATATCAATGGGCTTTCAATATCGGGAGCGCTTCGGACGATGCGGGCAATTCAATCGCCCTCGATATTTACGGCTACGTGCATGTCACCGGTTTTTACGACGGAAGCAATGTGGATTTTGATCCCAGCGGCAACACAGTTAATCTGAGCAGCACAGGATCCAATGATATTTTTCTTGCAAAATATTCGCCCGCCGGTCAGTATGAGTGGGCCATCAGCATAGGTGGCACAGCTCCCGATGAAGGATACAGTGTGGCACTGGACGATTCCGAATATGTTTATCTCACCGGTAGTCTCGGAAGCACCAATGCCGATTTCGATCCTTCGGCCAATAGTGTGATCTTAAATTCAAACGGCGGCACGGATATTTTTCTTGCCCGGTATTCGAACAGCGGGCAATACATGTGGGCATTCAATTTAGGAGCGGCAGGAAATTTCAACGAGCGTGGTGCTGCAATTGCGTGCGATCATTTTGCAAATGTGTATGTCACAGGACAAATAGATGGAACGGGAAATATCGATGTCGATCCGAGCATTTCCACGCACAGCTTAACCGGTGGTGGCAGCACAGATATTTTTGTGGTAAAATATAATATGTACGGACATTACCAATGGGCGTTCAATATTCCCGGACCGAATGCCGATGCTGGCGCTGGTATTTGTTCGGATGGTTGGGGAAACATTCTCGTCACCGGCCAGTTCAACGGAACCAATCTTGATTTTGATCCCGGTGTAGGTGTGGAGTCGATTTCCAGCAATGCTTCTTCTACCGATGCATTTGTTGTTTCGTACACACCCGCCGGTCAATACAATTGGGCGTTTGCACTCGGAAGCAGTTCGAACAACGATGGTGGAACAGCAGTAGGTTGGGACGATTTGGGCAACGCAATTGTTGCTGGTTATTTTTCCGCAACAGCCGACTTCGATCCAACCAGTGGCGTAACCAATTTGACCAGTTCTGGCATGGAAGATATTTACCTGGCCAAGTACAATAACACCGGGCAATACATCTGGGCGTTCAATGTGGGCAATGCGGGAAGCGATGATGCCGCGAGAGGATTATCGCTGACGTACGGCACCAATGAACCGGTGATCACCGGAGATTTTGATGGAACGTCCATTGATTTTGATCCGGCTGCTGCAACAATTGACATCAGCTCTTCAGGTGCGCAGGATATTTTTGTTGCAAAATATTTCAGCTGCTGGGCGCCACCCGCTACGCCGCTTGATTTGATTGGCCCGAGTGTTGTTTGTGCCGGAGCGACTTACGTGTATAGTGTTTCCGCTGTGCCACAAGCCACGGGATACACATGGACATTGCCTCCGGGCTGGGGCGGAAACAGCAACGGCACCAGCATAACTGTCACGGCCAATACAGCAAGCGGAACGATTACAGTAACTGCAGATAATCCCTGCGGATCGTCTCCTCCTGCTACATTCACAGTTACTGTGAGTACTCCTCCTGCGATCAGCTACACGCAAATGCCCAACACCGCATGCGTAGATGATGGACTGATTGCAATCAGTCCTGCTACTCCGGTAGGTGGCACATACAGTGGACCCGGCGTCAATGGAACCACTTTCAATCCTTTCGTTGCCGGTGTCGGTTATGATACCGTGACGTACACGTACATTGATTCGAACGGATGTTTTTCCTCTTACCCGCAAGTGATCCATGTGTCGGCGTGCGTTGGTATTCTGGATTTTTCCATCGATGACCAGGTGCAGATTTTTCCTAACCCGTTTGATGATCAGCTGACCTTGATTTTTTCTTCGCAGGAAAAAGCACAAGCAACAGTATATAACATGCTCGGAGAAGAAGTGGTAACTGTATCGCTGATCAACGGAACAAACACAATCGATACGCAGTTCATGGCCCCCGGTTTCTACGTTCTGAAAGTGATCACCGCAGAAGGTGTTGTCGAAAGAAAACTGGTGAAGAATTGAACCGTGATACAATGAAAAAAATAATCGCGGTAACCGGCTTGCTGTTTGTGTTCTTATCCGGACACACAACACTGTGCGCACAGACAACGAAAGGCAAGGAGCTTTGGGTGAGCTTTATGGACAATCTTGTCCCTCTGGCCAATGGCCCGGTGGAGCTCTCGTTTTTAATTTCATCGGATGTGAATACTTCGGGTGCTGTTACGATTCCGGTTACCGGCTTTGCGATCAATTTTACGGTAACAGCGGGACAGGTAACCGAAGTGATTTTACCGCAATCGGCCATACCATTTTATGCAGTAGGAAGCGAGCACATCGACAGCATGGCTTTTTTAGTAACGGCTAACGATTCCATCACCGTAACCGTGTATCACCAGCGCTCTTATTTTTCGGATGCGTCTATTGTGTTGCCGACTTCTGAGCTGGGCGATTATTATATGGTGATGACGCACAGCGACGATTATTTTTCCATTACGCAAGGGCAATCACAATTTGTGGTGGAGGCCACAGAAGACAATACGACAATCGACATAACGCCATCGGTACTCACACTCGGCGGAAGGCCGCCAGGCGTATTGTTTTCGGTTGTACTGAATAAAGGAAATACGTACCAGGTGCAATCCGATTTTGATTTAACGGGCACCACAATACAAGCAAGAGACGGAAAAAAAATAGCGGTTTTCTCCGGTTCGCGAACAGCTGGCGTCGGGT
>DATHKF010000375.1:0-3911 GCA_035489505.1 Bacteroidia bacterium
CTCTGCCTCTGAAAAAAGAGGTACGGGCCCTGGCCTGAAAGGTGTACTCGATCGTATTCCAGGTGGCGATTGGAAATACAATTGGGTCCACAATCCGAACGCAATGATTAAGTCTGATGCGTATGCGCAAGGACTTTTTGCAGAGTATAAAACATACATGACACCATTTCCTCAGTTGAAGAATGAGGAGATTGATGCGATTCTGAATTACGCGAGCAATCCACCTGAAGTTGTTGTTGCAAAGAAAGAAACAGGCGACCCGACAGAGCCAACCGAAGGCAGCAATCCTTTGTTCATGATTCTCATTGTCATCGGCGTACTTCTTGTTCTCATCACCACACTACGCTATTCGAAAATCCATCTCCAGAATGCTGTTCGCGAAAAAGAAGGTTTGCCTGAAGAACCCGCACAACCTTTCATGACTGCAAGCCGCACTTGGGTAAACAACAACAAGAAACTCGTTGCACTGATCGGTGTTTTACTCATGGGATTCCTCACCGTAAAAGGCTGGTACGCGCTCAAAGGTGTTGGCGTTTATGCCGAAGAAGTGAAGCCGGGCAAATGGGAAGGTTATCATCCTTCACAGCCAATCAACTTCTCCCACTCCATTCACGCGGGTGACAACGGAATCCAGTGCCAGTATTGCCACTCTACAGTAGAGAAATCAAAAACGGCAAGCATTCCTTCTGCAATGATCTGCATGAACTGTCACAAAGTGATCCAGTCTACTACGAACGAAGGTTCGAAAGAAGAGATCCAGAAAATTTACGACGCAGTAGGTTACGACCCGGTTGCTGCAACGTACAGCAAAGTTCCTGTTCCGCTGCGCTGGAATAAAGTACACGTCCTTCCTGATCACGTATTCTTCTCTCACCAGCAGCACGTAGTTGTAGGTGGCGTAGCCTGCGAAACCTGTCACGGCGATGTGAAGAAAATGACAACCGTGGAACAACAGCGTCCGCTCACAATGGGCTGGTGCGTAGACTGTCACCGCAACACGCCATTGAAAATGGAAGGCAACGGATATTACACCGAGTTGCACGAGAAAATGAAAGAGAAATACAAAGGACAACCAATCACTGTTGCAATGGCAGGTGGAATTGAGTGTGGACGTTGTCACTATTAATCTGAATCGCTACTAAGACATTTCAAGAACCGCATACCATCGCAAACCATATGGCGAACGAAACAAAATACTGGAAAGGCCTGGCTCACCTGAACAACAACGATTCCGTTGCTGAGAAGAACCAGAAAGAATTTGCTGAGTACATCCCGGTTGAGGAATTCGTAGGTGATAAATCCACTCTCGAAGCTTCCACAAGCCGCCGCGACTTCCTGAAGTTCCTCGGGTTCTCTACAGTAGCTGCTACACTCGCAGCCTGCGAAGCCCCGGTAACCAAAGCAGTACCTTATGTAAACCGTCCTGAAGAAATTACTCCCGGCGTTGCAAACTGGTATGCATCTACTTTCTTCGATGGTCACGATTACAGCAGCATCATTGTGAAGACACGTGAAGGCCGCCCGATCAAGATCGAAGGAAATACACTTTCCAAAGTAACCTGGGGCGGAACCAACGCCCGTGCACAGGCTTCTGTTCTTTCGCTGTACGATTCAACGCGTCTGCGCGGACCTAAAATGAAAGCCGGCAGCACCTGGTCTGATCCGACCTGGCAAGCCGCAGATGAAGCGATCGGTGGAAAGCTGAATGCTGCTAAAGGAATTGCAATCGTTTCTTCGACCATCATTTCTCCTTCTACGTTCAGAGCGATTGGCGCATTCCACGGGAAATACAAAAACGTGCAGCACGTAACTTACGATGCAGTATCGTATTCCGGTATGCTGAAAGCCAATCTTGCTTCGCACGGAAAAGCAATGATCCCGACTTACAACTTCGATAAAGCAGATGTTATCGTAAGTCTTGCGTGCGACTTCCTGGGCAACTGGGTTTCGCCGGTGGAGCATGCAAAGCAGTACGGCAAAACGCGTAAGGTTAGTGCGGACAAGAAGACCATGTCCAAGCATTTCCAGTTCGAATCAAACATGTCTTTGACTGGTGCCAATGCCGATGAACGTTTTCCTGTAAAACCTTCACAGATCGGTCAGATTGCATTGGGAATTCTCCAGGGTGTTGGCGGTGAAGGCGCAACGTCTTCGTTGTACACAAAGGAAATCCAGAAAGTGGTTGATGCCCTGAAAACGCCGGGTGTAAAAGGCCTTGTCGTTGCAGGTTCTAATGACGCAGCAATTCAGTTGGTTGTCAATGAGATCAACGAGCACATCGGGGCATTCGGAAGCACGATCAATACGAATGTTGAAGACTTCACTCACCAGGGTGATGACGCTGCACTGGTTAAACTTGTTGAATCAATGGGTTCAACCATTGATACAGTGATCTTCTACAATTCGAATCCTGTTTACACAACACCGAAGTCACTTGGATTTGAAGCCGCGCTGAAGAAAGTTTCTACTAAAATTTCATTTGCATCACATGTAGATGAAACCGCATCACTTTGCGATTTCATTCTGCCCGATCATAATTACCTGGAAGCATGGGGCGATCATGCGCCACGCACAGGTCAATACTCGCTGCAGCAACCTGCAATCCGTCCATTGTTTTCTACGCGTCACGCACAGGAATCATTCCTGAAATGGTCGGGTGTGAACAAAGACTACATGAGCTACGTGCAGGAAACATGGCATGGCATGCAGTCCATGCAAAATGCTTTCGGCGACTTCAACGCTTTCTGGATCAATTGTGTCCGCGACGGTGTGTTTGAAGGAGGAGCTCCTGTTACAGTTGAGAAAACCGTTAATCCGCTGGAAAAAGAAAAACCAGCAGGCGATACGTTGAAACTTGAATCAGCTGACGTAGTTACAACCGGTGCGCTCGGATTTACGCACGTTGAGGGATCAATTACACTCGCAGAAGCTAAATCGCAGATCAGCGCAATGAAGGGCGGCAAATTCGAGCTGACCATTTACGCGAAAACATCCATGGGCTCCGGTAACCAGGCAAACAATCCCTGGTTGCAGGAAATGCCCGACCCGATCACCAAAATTACCTGGGACAACTACGTAACCATGCATCCTGCAGATGCCAAAGCGATGAACCTTTTCGGTTTGGAAGAAGCAGGCGACATGATGGTGCAGTTTGACCAGATGGAAGACGCACTGGACGTAGTAAACGTTACGGCCAACGGCCATACCGTACAACTGCCGGTTTGGGTTCAGCCCGGACAGGCGCGTGGCACAATTGGTGTCGCAATGGGTTACGGCCGCAAAGGATTCAACGACTACGTTGACAACATCGGAAAGAACATTTACCCGGCAATCGGAATGAGTGCATCCGGCACGATGGTTTACGGTTCAGGAGATGCTACTGTGGCTTTGGCCGGTGTTGACCCGTATAAAATTGCTGCAACACAGACTCACCATACGATCATGGGACGTAACGAAGACATCCTTCGTGAAACCACGCTTGCAGCTTATGCAAAAGATGAGCGCGCAGGAAATCCATTGCTGACCATGCATACCTATAAAGGTGAGCAGGCGGTGGAAGATGTTACACTCTGGAACGATTTCGAACGCCCGAATCACAAATGGGCACTCGCCATTGATCTGAACGGATGTATCGGTTGCGGCGCTTGCGTTGTAGCTTGTACAGTAGAAAATAACGTGCCGGTTGTAGGCCGCGATGAGATCCGCAAGAGCCGTGAAATGCACTGGCTGCGCATCGATCGTTACTACAGCAGCGATACAGTAAAAGAGGACGCTGAAGAAGCCGGCGACATGGGCCTCATGGAAATGTACCGTCACATGGAAAGCCCGACTTTCGACAATCCGAAAGTAGCGTTCCAACCGATCATGTGTCAGCACTGTAACCACGCCGGTTGCGAAACCGTTTGTCCGGT
>DATHKF010000376.1:0-4973 GCA_035489505.1 Bacteroidia bacterium
TGTCGCCTTTCTGCTTCTTTCCTGCGGAAACAGTTTTGCGTTTTCCTTTTGATTTTTTAGCCGGCTCTTCTTCCTGTATTTCCTCCTGCGCACTACTGGGAAGCGGCGCAGCAGCATAAAATTCTGATTTCGTAATATCTGTATTGTTGATCACCGCGTTCAGCAACACTTCTGCTTTCGCAAGCTGCTGCACCTGTTTGTTTACAGCAAGTTTCAATGCCGCGATATCAGCGAGATATTGTTTCACGCGTTTTTCTTTCTGCACTACTTCGATATGTGCATCGAATTTCTTTGCGACTTCGTCGAGCAACGGCAAAAAATAATTCTTCGCAGAAATCACACGGTCGTGAAGCTGTTCCTTGTGGCCACCAATCTTCCGGACCTGCGCTACGAACCGGTCCCCCATTACCCTCACGGGCTCAAAATCATTCACCAGTTTTTTTGCCCACGAAAGATGTTTGGTGCGGATGCCGCGTTCCTCTTCTTCGGGTTGTTCATCGATGTGATTCTTGAACGTTTCCTGGAGACGTGTGAAGTTGAAACAGTTCGCCACGTAATTTTCCACGAAAACTTTTTCTTCAGACACAAGAATATCGCCCAGCAACTCCGGGTTTCCTTGCGTGCGCGAATAGTCGCTGATCGTTTGATCCTGGTGGAGCGAATTGAAATTCACGCGGGAAGAAAGAATCAACCCGTCGAGGGAAGTGAGCCGCGAGAGGGCCACGTATACCTGTCCGGGTGCAAATGCAGATTCAATATCGATGATGGCTTTGGTGAACGTAAGTCCCTGGCTTTTGTGGACGGTAATGGCCCATGCCAGTTTGATGGGGAACTGCGTGAAGCGGCCAATGACTTTTTCATCCACCATACTCGTTGCATCATCTACTTTGTAGCGGATGTTTTCCCACTCGTACTGGTCAACGAAAATCGTTTTGTTGTCGTCTTCGAAATGAACTTTGATCGAATTTTCTTCTTCGTCTACACCAACAAGCTTCCCGATCTTTCCATTGAAGAAACGTTGCTGACCGGAAGGATCATTCTTGATGAACATAACCTGCGCGCCAATCTTCAGTTCCAGCGTTTCATCGACCGGGTGCATGGACTCGGGAAAATCCTGTTCGATCTTCGCTTTGAACGAATACGTTTTCCCCTTGAGTTTTTTCAAGGCGTCTTTGTTGATCGTGTCGGCTTTGTTATTGTGCGTGGTGAGCTGGATGTAATTGTCGGCCGGAATGGCGTAGTACCCGGGTTTGTAATACCGGTTGAGCAATTCTTCATCCTGCTTCGTCACAGTATTGTTCCGCAGGTTGTTGAGAAGGTTGATAAAAGTATCGTCCGACTGCCGGTAAATTTTATCGAGTTCGATGTAGAGCGGCGGCGACTGTTGCAGCGTTACGGCATCAAAGAAGAAAATGCTTCTGTAGAATTTGCGGAGGACGTTCCACTCGTGATCTTTCACCACGGGAGGAAGCTGGAGCAAGTCGCCAATGAACAAAACCTGTACACCACCAAAAGGAAGGTTATGTGCACGACGAACGCTTTTCAGAACGGTGTCAACGGCGTCAAGCAGATCGGCGCGGAGCATGCTTACTTCATCAATGATGAGCAGTTCCATTTCCTGCAGGACTTTTTTCTTGTCCTTGTTCAGCCGTTGTTGGGTGATCAGCGTATGCGCGGTATTGATCCGTTCATTTTCGGAATGTCCCATGGTACGATCGTACGTGGGAAGAAAGGCTCCAAAGGGCAATTGAAAAAGCGAATGAATGGTTACACCACCTGCATTGATCGCGGCAATTCCGGTTGGAGCTACAATCACTGCATTTTTGTACGTGTGCTTAATAATGTTGCGCAGGAATGTTGTTTTTCCCGTCCCGGCTTTCCCGGTGAGAAAAATGTGGCGCTGTGTGTTGTTAATGAATTTTGCTGCAAGGGCAGCCGGGTTCGTTTCCGTTACGGAGGTAGACATCATGAACATAAAATAGAGTTATAAATAACAAACTGTGTGAATTACAAAATCTGGACCTAAAGTGAAAAATACAGTTGAACTAAAATTCAACTAAACCATGGGCAAATATAAAACAGGATTTTGGATTAGCCGGTTACAAACGTTTGTAATTGTAAGATTTCGTCTACCGGCAAACTTGTTCTGATGTGTTACTTAATAGGAACGCGGATCCTGCGCTGCGCTTAGGGCGCGGATTAGGCGGATTTAAACGGATTTGGAATCGCTGCGCGTCCGGATGCTTCGGGACGTGTTACTCAACCACGACTTAAAACGGATTTTTGCGGATTGGATCGCTTCGCGATCTGGTGTTTCTCAATGGCACACGGAATCTCACGGATGGCTTTGCGTCCCTTGCGTCCTTGCGGTAATTTAAAAAACTTTGCGCTGTTCCTTGCGCGCTTTGCGGCGGCGCCTGCCATGAACTTGTCGAATGGCGTCTATTCCAAACCGCTAATCATTCCTCCCGAAGAACACCGGGAAAGTCTCATCATGAAATGCAACCCGATCGAAATTGTACCGGTACGCCACATACGCTTCATGCGCCATTTCAATATCCAGTCCAAAGCAGGCATTGCCCGGAAGGAAAAAACGATAGCCAATGTATTCGCCGTTTCGTGTGGGTGAGTAACTCAGATCCAATTCAGGACTCCAGCCTTTCGATTTTGTTTTGTTCCGGTTGTTGCGTCCCCAGCGGAGCACCGACTTGCTCGCACCGCCGCGAAACATAAATGCATTGTCGGCAAACAACAGCGCACCCATGCTGAATGTACGGTACCACGTTTGCGTGTACATTTCTCCTTTGGAATAGAAATACGTGAACGAAGAGTAAAGCCCCGTTGCTGTTTTTCCTCCACCCATTTTAAAAACAAACGGACTGTAACTTATTTCGGCGCCAAACGAAATACCCGCGCCAAAAATGTAGCCGATGTGCGCGCCGGGAATAACCATTTGTGGGCGGATGTCAATGGCGCGTGATTGTAAGGAGATCAGTAAAAGGAGGGTGATGACAAATGATTTGCCGGGAAAGATAGTAGAGGTGAGCATGGGGCCGCGTTTGAAGTATAACGCGCAGGATTGAAATAGATACGAATTTATTACTCTGATGGAGGGGCTATTCCCTATAACTGTATTTCATAATCTCCGGCCTAATTTCGGCCCAGTGAGCAAGTAGCATGTCACGGTGAGGGTGATGCGTATAATTTTCCTTTGCGTATGCCTCTCTGTTTACAAGGTTACCCGTAATAACCTTGTAGGCTTTTTCAACCTCTTCAACCTTCGCTAAGTTATTTCGCCGGATGTTCGAAAGATCTAAATTTAAATGACTGTAGTTTTTTTTGATGAACTCTTCCGCCGTGGATAATAAAATTAGTTGTCTGACTTTTGGAGGTGAATGCTCTATTTCCAAGGCTCGGGCGGCTTGATATTGCCCATCCCCGAACAATTTGAAATACGCATAAACCGCAGCGGTTACATTTGAAATCGCATCTTCAATGGTTAGAAAAAATTGACGATAATCTTCAGAAAATGATCTGGGGTTATCGAACATATAAATTGCTCTGTTGAGGCATCGATTAAATCCCGTGCAATCCGCATCCATTTCCAAAGTGAGTCGTGTTATTTTTGGTATACGATCTTTGCCATCGGGAATCACCGAAAGAAAATCTTGACCATACGCGTCATTGCCGAACAATGTATGCCCATTAAGAATATGTGACAATTCATGCTCAAAAACAAATTCCCGAGCAATTTGAAATAATAAGTTGCTATAAGTTTGACGAATTTTGTCTTTGGGCATTAGAAATTCGTAGGTATCCGGGAAATCTAAATTTCCATAACTGACAAGATCCTCAATGTTGGTGTAAAAATTTCTTAATGAAGGGGAGTCGTAAATCTCCTTTGCCTGATCTCCAATTGTTGCAAAAAGTGAATTGTATGATAACATTCTGCAAAATAGATCCCGCAGAATGTGATATCCGCCTTCATAAATTCCAATTATTGCAAATTGCGGATCCTTGCTTCTTGCAAAGGCATTAACATTCGAATTTTGTACGTAGTTAAAAACAATTTGTGGAAACTTCCGGTGCAAAGTCATGTTACTCCTGTAAAACTCTATGTACGAGTTAAATTGTAATTTATCTACAGTCTGAAGTCTTTCTGAAATTCCTCCTTTTCCTAGCGTCATTTGATGGAACAAGAAGTCATCATGTTCAAGAACTAAAAAACCAGGAATTTGAATGTGAGGAAAAACTTCCAAATGTGAGGGTGGTAACTTGATCAGTAAATGATTAATTCCTTCGTTCGAAAATTTTGAACTGAAGTAATCAGGATGTTTTTATTAAACTAGCAGGGAAGATTTTTCCAAAACCATTGTCTTCGCAGTCTCCGCAATTCCTTCCGCATCAAATCCGCATTCTCTCCAGAGTTCCGTTTGCTCACCGTGTTCCACCCAGCGGTCGGGAATACCGAGACGTTTTACTTCTGCGTGGTAATTGTGATCGGCCATGAATTCTACCACTGCACTTCCGAAACCGCCCTGGATACAACCGTCTTCCACGGTAATGACCTTGTCGAACTTCGAGAAAATTTCGTGCAGCATATTTTCATCGAGCGGTTTCACGAAACGCATATCGTAATGCGCCGCATCAACGCCTGATTTTTTCAACGCTTCACAAGCTTCCACCGCAAAATTTCCGGGATGACCGATCGTAAGAATGGCAATATCTTTTCCGTCGCGGACTTTGCGGCCGGTACCAATCTTAATTTCTTCAAACGGAGTTTTCCACTCCGGCATCACACCGGTTCCGCGTGGATAACGGATCGAAAACGGAAAATGATTTTTGTCCAGCTGCGCCGTGTACATGAGGTTGCGCAATTCCGATTCATTCATCGGAGCGGTAACCACCATATTCGGGATGCAACGGAAAAACGCGAGATCATACGTGCCGTGATGTGTTGGCCCATCGGCGCC
>DATHKF010000377.1:0-12587 GCA_035489505.1 Bacteroidia bacterium
ATGATCACGCGATTGATGCAGCTTCGGTGAATTGCTTTCCGAATCCGGCAAACGAAAAGACCAACCTGTCTTTCACTTTAACGGCCGCATCGGAAGTAACGATCGAAGTATTTGATGCACTCGGAAACCGCGTTGAAAGTATTTCGAACAACGGACAGCTTGCAGCGGGAACGCACACGCAGGTGATCAGCACTGAAAACTATGCGGCTGGAATGTATTTTGTTACCGTTACTACTGGTGAAACAGTAATTACACGCAGAATGTCGGTTGTGCATTAGTAAATTGAGCCTTCTTTTGCACAGCGATAACTCCCGCGCCAGTTCCCCGGCACGGGAGTTTCTGTTTTGGTATATTTACAGAATGAGGTCGGTACTGCTCCTGGTAATCATTCTCGCTGGCCAGATTTGTTGTGCAAACAATAATTCCACCGGAGAAATAAGAGGGATTGTATTCGATCAGAATACAAACGAACCTGTCTCTTATTGCCTGGTTCGCGTAATGCCGGGCACAATGGCCGCGCAGACAGATTCTGACGGAATTTTTCAGATCAGATCGCTGACCGCCGGACCTTACAAAGTCTTTTGCCAGGATTACCGCTACGGACAAGATTCAATAGTTGATGTTACCGTTGAGGCCGGAAAAATTACCCACGTCAAATTGTATTTGCGGCATCCGGCTCCTCCACCTTTAATCATCACGGAGCGTCCGTTTAACAAAAAACGTTTCCTGCTCGTCGCCGGAACTGAAACCGTATTGAGCGTTGGTTCATTGATCGCATTGAATCAATTGTGGTACAAGGATTATCCGCGCACGAAATTTCATACGTTCAACGACAACCGCGAATGGCTGGGCATGGACAAAATTGGTCACATGCAAACGGCGTACACCACGGGACAAATCAGTTTTTCATTGTTAACCTGGTGCGGCGTGAAGCATAAAAAAGCCGTATGGATCGGAGGACTTACCGGTTTTGCGTATCAATCTGCAATCGAAATTATGGATGGACATTCCGAAGGCTGGGGATTTTCCACCGGCGACATGCTTGCGAACGCTTCAGGAAGTGCATTGTTCATTTCACAACAATTGATCTGGCACGAACAACGCATTCAACCGAAATTTGGATTTCGTCGTTCGGGTTATGCGCCGTATCGCCCCGAGCTGCTCGGAACATCGTACGTTGAACAATTGATCAAAGATTACAACGGGCAAACGTACTGGCTCTCGTTCAACATTGCTTCGTTCATGAATGCGCAAACAAAATTTCCGCAGTGGCTGAACATCGCAGTAGGTTACGGCGCCAATGGTATGACCGGCGGACATTTCAATCCACCAATGACGAACGCGCAGGGAAATGAAATTACGATCCAGCGCTACCGGCAGTACTATCTTTCTTTCGACATTGATCTGCGAAAAATCAAAACACGTTCGCCGGTACTTCGCACGTTGTTCAACACATTTGGCTTCCTGAAAATACCCGCACCCGGAATTGAACTGAGCCAGAACCGTGTTCGTCCGCTCTTATTTGCGTTTTGAAGAACCGCGATTCCACCTGGCCGCGAAGTTCCTATCTTGTAAGAGTATGTCGGGTGTAGTCTCAACCATCAACTTTGATCAGCAATTCCAGGAAACCGAAAAGGTGCTCCAGGAAGATCCGCGCGCAGGATTTACCAAAGCACAGGAACTGCTGGAGCAATGTGAAGCATCGACAGATGTCACCAGCATCAACAAAGCCAAAGAATTACTTTCACGTTCATACCAGTCGCACGGGAATTACCACAAGGCCTTACAGGTTTGCCTGGAAGCGCTTCAGTATTTCGAATCGATTGAAGATTATGCCTGGTCGGCGAAATGCCTGAACAACCTCGGCGCCGCGTACAATTTTCTCGGTGAATTCGAAAACCGCCTGCAAACGAATCTCACCTGTTTGTCGTACCGCAGAAAAGGCGGTGATGAACAGGGAGAAATTTCCACGCTGAGCAACATTGGCGATTCATACAACTCGCTGGGCAATCACGACAAAGCGCTTGAGTATTTCAATCTTTGTCTCGAGTTTTCCTCCATCAGTGAGCGGACGAAAACCATTGTGATCCACAACCTGGGTGAAACCGAATATTTCATGGGCAACTTCGAAAAGGCGCATGATTATTTTGTCCGGGCAATCGCACTCGCGAAATCGACTTCGTACTATATCATTGAACAGGTTGCGTATGTTTTTATCGCAAAGATTCACCTGCGGACTAAAAACTTCGCGGTTGTTCAGGAATGTCTCGACACGGCTGAAAAAATTGCCCTTGATAAAAAGTACAAAGCGGAATTGCCTGCAATTTTTGATCTGCGTGCGAAATGTGCCGAACAATCGGGCGAATTTGAAAACGCTTCCCGGTTTTACAAGCAGTACATTGAGTTAAGCCAGGAAATCCGGAAAGAGAACGACACCCGTGCGATGCAGGATATGCAGTTCGCCTACCGCGTTGAAAAACTCCAGGAAGAAAATAAAGTTCATAAGGAAAAGAATAAAGCGCTGCGGCAGGCTTACCTGAAAATCACGGAACAGCACCGGGTGATCGAAGAGAAAAACCGTTCGATCACGGACAGCATCAATTACGCATTGAAAATTCAGAACGCACTCCTGCCCTCTCCGTGGCGTTTGAAAAAAGCATTCCCTGATAGCTTTGTGTTCAACCAGCCCCGCGATATTGTGAGCGGTGATTTTTACTGGCTGCATGAAAACGAAACACGCATTACATTGGCCCTCGCCGATTGTACCGGTCATGGTGTTCCCGGTGCGCTGGTGAGCATTGTTGGGATTGATTGTCTTAACCTGGTGATCAACGATCCGCGTGCAGTTGATCCGGGCGCTATTCTCACTTTGCTGGATGAAAAAATTGCATCAGCGCTGAACATGGGTTCCGGCGTGACGAATTCTTCCGATGGTATGGATATTTCGTTGCTGCAGATTGACAAACAATCGGGCGAAATTTTAATTGCCAGCGCAAACCGACCGGTGTTTTTGATCTGTAACGGCGAACTGACCGAACTCAAACCCGACAAACTTCCGATCGGAGAATATCTGGTCGAGGGAAAGACATTCACCACGCAAAAAGTGAATGCGAAAAGTGGCGACCGTCTTTATTTATTTTCCGATGGATATCCCGACCAGTTTGGTGGAATACGTGGAAAGAAATTAAAGCTGAAAGGCTTCCGCGAATTCATCCGTTCCATTTCTGCTGTGAGCATGGAAGACCAAGATCGCATGACGATGGAATATTTCAGTACCTGGAAAGGCCATCACGAACAACTCGATGACGTGTGCGTGATGGGAATTACTCTTCCGTAATTGCTCCCGAAGCAACACGTTTGTTGTACGAGGCAATCAGCATCACGTAAAGAATCACACCCGCAGCGTATAGTGCAGCCGTAATCAGGAATATGCTCACGTACGGCCAGCCGGTACCGAGCAGTGATCCGACAATAAACCGTCCACCGATGAACCAGCTTCCCGACCAGATCGCGGCAGTTAATGCACTCGTCATTTCCTGGTTTTTCTTTCCAACGTATTTCATACCGATCTCGGAAGTCATCGGTCCGGCAAGATTCATCAAGGGCTGACGCAGCAGATAACAGCCGATTGCAATAGCTGCTGCCGCGGAAAGATGCGTGTACCATTCCGTGGTGGCCAGGAGCACCAGCGAAATCACCGCGAACGATTGCGTCAGTGGAATCGCCATTTTGTAACCGATACTTTTCTTGATGCGCGGTACAAGTAAAGCTGCGAATGCAACCAGCAAAGCCGCCACAAAATTCCAAAGCGAAATGGTGCCGGTCGACAAGTGATGCACACCAGAAAAAAACAGGTTGATGAACGGGATCGTCAGTCCAGCTCCCGTGGCAATGACCAATGCCGGAATCAACGCCTTGGCGATCAGCGACCAGTCGTACTTCGTATCCTTGCTTTCGTGCGCCTCCTGGTTTGTATTCTCTTTCATTCGCGCTGCGCGGACACAAAATATTCCCGCAAAGGACAAAGCCGTAATTCCGATGAGCATGTTCCGTTCTGAGAACCAAACGGGATCGGCGCTGTTCAATACCCATACCAAAACGGCGCTGACAATTCCCGCAAAACTCCAGGTCGAATAACTCAGTGCAATTGCGGAAGTCTGTGTTTCCAGTGGAGAATTCCGGAGAATGTACGGCAGAATCGGAATCTGCATGAACGTAAACGAAGCGCCCCAGAAAAACTGAGTAACCACCAGTGCATCGTGCGATTTGAAATGCGTGCACAGAATAATGAGCAACCCGAACAGCGGAACACCAATGGACGAAGCGTAAAACAAATTGCGGACAGGTTTGCCTTTGATCCAGAAACCTAGTGGTAACGCGAGCAGAAGTACTCCGGCGAATCTCCAGGAGATGATGTTTGCAATTTCCGGATCGGAATAGCCCTCCACTTTCATGTACAGTGGTTGGAGGTTCATGAACGATGCGTTCACGAACTGGATGAAAAATTCTGCAAGAATGATCAGCAGGATTGAACGTGGGATGAGGGAGTATTCGCGGAAAAGGAATTTCATAAACACAGCGTTCGTTTGATTACCCTCTGCATTAAACAGAAAACGACGTCGATACCGACGTCGTTTAATTCCTGTGGTCATGTAGGGATTCGAACCCCAAACCTCCTCATCCGTAGTGAGGTGCTCTATCCAGTTGAGCTACATAACCAGTTTTCACTTCCAGGTTCTGATCCCGCTGGGATTCGCACCCAAGGTTTCATAACCGATTTTGTGGCTGCAAAGATACGGGTTTCTCTGAAAATCCCAATAATTGGGTAAAAAATGAAAAAAGAGCGTTTTTTTACCACTAAGACGCAAAGGCATCAAGTTCCACTAAGCATGCATCAGGTGAAATAACTCCTTCGTGCTTCTTTGAGCCTTAGAGCCTTAGTGGCCATTACTCAAAACTCCGCAAGCCGCACAAACCGCTGCTCCACCCAACGGTCAAGGTCTTTTTCTGTTCGCAAAATCCGCATCAGGATAGGCTCGTCCAAACCCTGCTGGTACTGCATGTGCACTTCCAGTTCATTGGCCAGGTCGTACCGGATATGCGCCAGGATGGTCCGCATGCGCGCGGCCGAATCGAGATTACTGTTGGTTGTCAGATCCCGGTATTCATTCTCCAGCAACTCGAGCTCATATTTTTTTGTTCCGGCCATGCGCAAAGTTACACATTGACGGGAATACTGTTTTTACCGCCGGGGACCCGCCATGAAATTCATTCCCCCTTTGCGCAATTATTTCCACACGAAATACTTCGTCCTCCGGCGCTTTCTCCAATGAAAACAGCATGGCACATGTTTTGGATTTCGTCCGCAAATGATTTTGTAGAAACAATACAATTACACACTGATCAAAAATAAACAGTTATGAAAACCTATATGATTGGCCTCCTTGTACTCTGCGCCTTTGCATCGTGCGACAACAATGAAAACAAACCCGAAGACAGCACAGAAGCCGCTGAAGAAAGTAACGACGTCAAATTCAATAATGACAATATTGAAAAAGATGCGGACTTCGCCGTGAAAGCTGCCGATGCCGGAATGTTTGAAGTTGCGGCTGCCGAACTGGCCATCGGAAGAACAGCGAACATGGATGTAAAAACGTTCGCTGCTTCCATGCAGAAGGACCACGCTGCGATCAATAGTGAGTTGAAAGCACTGGCGCGGGAAAAGAACATCACCCTTCCCGACAGCATGAGTGTGGATACGCGCGACAGGTACAACGACCTTGCGAAAAAATCAGGCAAAGATTTCGATGAGGCGTACGTGGACCTGATGGTGAAGGATCACAAGAACGCGGTCGATCTGTTCCAGGAACAGGCAGATAAAGGAAATGAAGGAGAGATGAAAAGCTGGGCCAGCGCAAAGCTATTGACCCTGCAACATCACCTCAGCATGGCCGAAGAAACACAGGACAAGCTGAAAAAATAATTCAACGGGCGGCAATTCAGGTGGCGATGTCTTTCGGGAAATCAATTACCCCTTTCTCCGGGGACATCGCTCACCGTCAATGATCTTTGTGAACCCAATCACATTTTCCGGATAAACACCGTTCTCAGTGTTCCTCCGCCATCGTAAAAGAATTCCACCGAACACCAGGCGTTGTTTACAAACAGGCGATACCGGTCGGAGATAAATCGAGATCCCGGAGTTCCGTTCGAATCCGGAGCACCAAAAACTTTTTTCACGTCTGTCCGTTTCGACTTGTCCACTGAAATCGAACCATTCATTTTCGCTTTGCAGTTTGAGTAGAGTTCCATACTCATGAGCGTTCTCATTTCCTGGTAATTCGTATCACGCGATGAAAACTGGAAAATAGTTTTCAATGAATCGATGTACATGCGGTGATTGAACTCCTGTGTACTGTAGAATGTTCCCGTCACCGAATCAGTGCCCACGGTGGTCGTGGTCTCGTCGTAAGGCTTGTCCTTCGATTTCGGTTTCCCAATTATAGCAGGAGCGTCTTTGATGGTGGTCGAGCCAAACAAAAGCCTGCCCAGGCTTCCAGATAATTCGAGTGTGTCGGTCTGGGCGTGGAGACCAAGCCCCACAAAAAGGAAAAGCAGAAGTAAACAGTTTCGCATAGCGCACTAAATTACCAAATCTGTTTCGAACAACTTTCTACGCTGCGAATTGAGTAGCATAGCAGTTAACTGTACAGTGTTTTTCAAAAGAAAAGGATTAAATTTTGCCGCGAATTACGCTAATTATGCATTGGCGTAATTCGTGTAATTCGCGGCAAAAAAATATTGCGGTGATTGATCAGCCGACTTTAACTCAAACTGAGACACTGCCTATTAATCAGCGTAATCTGTGACTAAAAATTAAACCGATGCATTACAGGATTTGGTATATTTAGTCCATACCTAAACCACACCCATGAAAAACTTACTCCTCGCATTGCCACTTACGCTCGCTTTTGCCAGCTGCCACGATGGCCGCACGTGGGAAAACGACACGAACGGACCTCCGGCGAATATGGTCGACTCGAGTCCGCACACAGACATTAGTGCGTGGCCGGAAGATAACCGCACTGGAAATCCGGCTTACCATCTCCGCAAGGAACGGGAAAGAGATGGCAGCAAAGCGGAACCTGCACCTGCCAAGGCTCACTAAATATTTCCGGTTAACATGTAGCTATGGCTGACTGCACGCAAATTGTTCCCTTCATCAAAAAATGGGAAGGGGAATACGGTAATGATCCTGATGATGCCGGTGGTGAAACACGGAAAGGAATTACCTACAACACCTGGAAATCCGTTTTCGGTGATACGCATGACCGGTTTATGGCCATGTCTGATGACGACTGGACGGCGATTTTCAAAAAACTGTTTTGGGACCGGATCATGGGCGACCAGATCAACTCACAATCTGTAGCCAACTTGCTGGTCGATTGGGTGTGGACCAGCGGAACAAAAACGCCGTCAAAAATTACGCAGCAACTTCTCATCGACAATTTCGGAAGCACGATCGCAGCCGATGGCGCATTCGGAAAACTAAGCGTTGCAGCACTCAATGCGGTTGACCAAAAAAAACTATTTGACCTGATCGTTCAAAGACGATTCAAATTCCTCGATGACATTGTTGCAGCACGTCCGCAAAACCAGAAGTTTCTCAAGGGATGGCAGAACAGGATCAACGATCTCGTGGCGAAGTACGGAAGTTAATATCCTGATTATTGATGTGCTGATTTGCTGATGCACAGTCCGGCTCCGATACGTCACACCTCGCTGCGCTCGGTCTGACAAGCGGTTTCTCCGAAGGAGTCCTTCGGACAATAGAAGAGTTTTCTATATATCACGAGTCTCCACGTCTCGCAACACGAATCTTGATCGAAGCTACTTGTCAGACCGAGCGGAGCCGAGGGATGACGAAACGGGACCGAGGTGTGACGAAGGCAGTGTATCTTTGCGCTGTGTCCACGCACCTTCCCATCCACGATGTAATCCCCGAAGTCAGGGCGAAATTCCGTGAACACGATATCCTCATCCTGCACGCTCCTCCCGGTGCCGGAAAAAGTACTGTGCTTCCCTTGGAATTGTTGAATGAACCCTGGTTGGGCGACAAAAAAATTGTCATGCTGGAACCACGGCGCTTGGCTGCGCGTTCTGTTTCTGCCCGCATGGCTGCATCCTTGCAGGAAGAAACCGGTGAGACCGTAGGTTATAGCATCCGCTTCGAGCGGAAAGTTTCTGCAAAAACAAAACTTGTAGTCGTTACGGAAGGACTGCTTGCCCGGCGTATGCAGCAGGACGAAACACTCAATGACGTTGGCCTGCTCATATTCGATGAATTTCACGAACGGAATCTTCATGCCGATTTTGCACTGACGCTCGCGTTGGAGATCCGCAACATCGTTCGTCCCGATCTGAAAATTCTCATCATGTCGGCGACACTCGACACGGCTGCGCTTTCCGCACTTCTCGGAAATGCCCCGGTTGTTTCCAGCGAAGGAAGACAATTTCCTATTACCCTAAATTACACCGCGGAAAATGCGGCGCGCCCCTTACATGCGAACGTGACCGAACTCGTAACGCGTGCACTCACCGAAACGAAAGGCGACATCCTTGTGTTTCTTCCCGGTGCCGGCGAAATCAAACGTACGCAAGACGAACTGGAAGCGCGCGCAACCGGTTGTATGATCCATCCGTTGTACGGCGATCTTTCATTCGCGGAACAGGAAGAAGCGTTACAACCGAACCGTCACGGTTTGCGGAAAATTGTTTTGTCCACTTCCATTGCAGAAACATCGCTCACCATTGAAGGAATTTCGACGGTAGTCGATTGCGGTTATTCACGCGTGCCACGCTTCGATCCGGAAACCGGTTTGGACAAGCTGGTCACAATACGCGTCACAAAAGATACTGCCGACCAGCGTGCAGGACGCGCAGGAAGATTAGGTCCCGGGCAATGCTATCGCCTGTGGACGGAAACAATTCAGTTGCACCTCCAGCCTTCGCGGCGTGCAGAAATCCTCGATGCCGATTTGTCTCCCCTCCTGCTGAACCTTTTCAAATGGGGATACGCAGATGTTCACTCGCTCACGTGGATCACTGCGCCGCCGGTTCCTGCGGTGGAACAGGCCAAACAATTGCTCGAAGCGTTGGGCGCGATTGAGAATCACAGGATCACCGCACACGGCAAAGAGTTGCTTGCGCTTCCGGCACATCCGCGTATTGCACACATGCTGCTCGAAGGAAAAAAAACGCAGCAAGCAGAACTCGCCTGCGACATTGCAGCACTGCTTGATGAACGCGATCCCATGGGCAACCACCACGGGAGCGATCTCTCTTTACGCTGTGAAGAGCTTGCCAAATACCGCCGGAAGGAACGCGTGAATGGCGATCGTTTCCGTTACGAACGCATTGAGCATCTCGCGAAATACTGGCGCAATGTGCTGGGTGCAAAAAACACCGGCGCGCGGTTCAATCCGTTTGTAGTTGGAAGCCTGCTCGCTGCTGCGTATCCAGAGCGTATTGCTTTTCGTCAATCCGGAACACAATACCGTTTGGCTAACGGACGCAAAGCGAATTTGCCTGAACATGATCCGCTCACACACGAAGAGTGGATTGTTGCGGCACATTTGCATCTCACACAACAAGGTGCAAAAATTTTCATGGCGGCACCGCTCGATAAAGAAGACGTTCAGCATCTCGCGAAAGAAAAAATACGCGTGGTTTGGGATAGCGCCAGTGGTGAACTCATCGCCCGCAAAGAAAAATGCATTGGTGATATTGTCACTGGGTTCAAGCAAATCCAGAATATTCCGGATGAAGAACTGATTCCAATTTTGCTCGAGGCCGTGAAACAGGACGGCGAATCGTTGCTCGATTGGAACGATGAAGCTGTACAATTACAGCGACGCATTGCCCTGTTGCATTCCTGTTTCCCGGAATCAAACTGGCCCGATTTTTCGCGGGAACATCTGCTTGAATCGCCGGAAACATGGCTGGCTCCGTATCTCACTGCACGCATTCGCCGCAAAGGTGATTTTCAGAAACTGAATCTCGTGGAAATTCTCACTGCATTATTGTCGTGGGAGCAACAGCAGGAACTCGAAAAACTGGCTCCGTCCAAACTTGAAGTTCCCAGCGGATCATGGATCAAAATCGAATACCAGGAGCATCAGGCTCCGCCCATTTTACCTGTGCGTTTGCAGGAACTTTTCGGTATGGCCGATACACCTGTCATCGCCCGCGGAAAAATTAAATTAATGATCCATTTGCTTTCGCCGGCATACCGTCCCGTGCAGGTAACACAGGATTTACGCAGTTTCTGGAACACCACGTATGCTGAAGTCCGCAAAGAATTGCGCGCCCGTTACCTCAAACATTCCTGGCCGGAGGATCCGTGGACGGCGGTAGCAGTCAGGGGAGTTAAAAAAAGGTTTAAATAGTTTCTGGTTCGCGGAAACCAGAAACTATTTAACTTTTGAACTTCCCCTTCGAAGACGTAAGATTCCATCAATTCTACTTTGATTCCTACCCTGTTTCCCCTACATTTAAGCAAGCAAATTCTTCTCATGAAAAAACTTTTCTTTCTTTCGGCCATACTGCTGTGTTCACTACTCTCTGCACGAACATTCCAGGGCGATGCAGCTTCAGTACAGGTCAACGGTGCAGACCGGATTGTGATCAATGACCAGCGCAACACGCTTCAGTTTGTTCGCTACCGCGCCGACGCGCAGCCTGCGGTTGGTGACCTCGTTACTTACCTCAAAGGACTGCTGAAATGTGATAACGCCACCAGCTTTGAGTTGTATGCAACCGAACCGGATCAGATCGGCTGGATCCACTATCGTTTCCGCCAAACCTATAATGGCATCGGCGTTGAAGACGGCGTATTTTATGTCCACACCATTGGAGGAAGAATTGTTTCGGCTAACGGAGAATATTATTCGCCAATCAGTACATCTACTAACGCCGCAGTTTCTCAGCAAACGGCCGAGCAAACAGCATACGCCGCACTCCAGTCGACACAGATGATGACTGCGTACCCAATGGCACCAACCACGCAGATGATTTTCCGCGATGCTTCCGGAAAATATCATGCAACCTACAAAGTAGACGCCTGGTCAAATGTTCCGCAGAAACGCATGTGGTATTATGTAAGCGTTACGAGTGGAAAAATTGTTGGTGAACGTAACCGTATTACAGATTCTGATGTTCCTGGCACTGCACAATGCCCGCACAACGGTTTACAGGGAATTACGACCGACAGTGTCGCCGTGGGTCAATATCGTTTATATGAATCAGGTCGCGGAGGTGGAATCCATACGCATGCTCCCGGCCCTGTAGAAATTGCCGATTCGGATAATTTCTGGACGAGCACCGCAGCCTATGATGATTACGCTACTGATGCACATTACGCAGCCGAAAAGACTTACGATTACTACTTCAATAATTTCGGAAGACAAGGACCTGATAATGCAAACATGCTCGTGGACCTCCAGGCGCATGACGGTCTTTACGTGAATGCATTCTGGAACGGAACATACAGCGCGTACGGCGATGGTGATGTAAACAATTACTTTCCTTTGACCTCGATCGAGATCGTTGGACATGAAATCACGCACGGCGTGGTTGAATTTTCCGCAGGACTTATTTACGCTGGCGAATCCGGTGCATTGAACGAATCTTACGCCGACGTTTTTGGCGCGGCCATCCGCTGGGATGCGAATCCTTCGGTGGCTTCATGGCTGATCGGCGACCAGATTGTTATGCCTACCGGAACCGGAACACCTTTCCGCAGTATGGCGAATCCAAATCTATTCCAATGTGCGGATACCTACGGTGGACTCTGGTTCAATAACGGAGACATTGTACACTACGACAGTGGAATTCAGAATCACTGGTTCTACCTGCTGTGCAACGGCGGCTCAGGAACGAACGACATCGGAAATAATTTCAATGTCACATCCATCCCAATGATCAATGCCACCAGTATTGCTTACCGCAGTCTGACCGTTTACCTCACTCCCAATTCTACATTCGCAGATGCAGGATTGTATGGTGAACAATCGGCAGTCGATCTTTACGGACAATGTTCCAACGAACAGATCCAGACTTCAAATGCGTGGTACGCTGTAGGCATTGGAAATCCATTCAGCGGAATTGTCACCGCCGATTTCATGGTTATTCCATCAGTAAGCTGTTCTGCTCCGGCCAACGTTAATTTTGTAAACACCGGCTGGAACGCCACCGCATGGGATTGGGATTTCGGCGACGGAAACTTCTCTACACTTCAATCGCCTTCGCATACCTATGCAAATGCCGGTATTTATAACGTAACGCTTATTGCGACCGGCGCTGGAAATTGCGTGGGTGCAGATACACTCCTCATCAACGCCGCAGTAACTGTAAACAACGTTCCCGGACCTGTTCCGGCATCCTGCAATCCGCAGACAACGAACTACTGTTGCGGCAACGGAATTACGTTTGTGCAGTTCAACACCATCAACTGGACATCGAACGACGGTATCGACAACTACAGTGACTTTACCTGCGCCGATTCTTCGTTGCTCGTTGCCGGCGAT
>DATHKF010000378.1:0-7218 GCA_035489505.1 Bacteroidia bacterium
GGGAGCAAAGAAATTTCCGGAAGCACCGTTGAACGACCAATCAGGCGACGACACAACGCTTCCGCTGAAATCCATATTACCCGGACTTTCCATCGGGAACACAGTACCTGCTGCGGTTATGTTGTACCCGCTGCTCTTAAAATCTCCATTGACAAAATAAATACCCGAGGCCTGCAATGTCGACTGCATGCTCCACCCACCATCTCCGTCGAACGTGATTGATTTCAGCGTGGCACTTGCGGTGGCTACAGGTGTATTCACTTGAGCACTGCGCATCGTCATGTTTGCATCGAAAGCAGTAATGGGTTGCGGGATCAGGAAATAACCATAACACATGATCATTCCGGTATCCTGGCTGTATGCAGGACTGTTCGCTGCGCCGGTCCAATCCATGTCGTGGCAGAATTCCACGTCGAGATCACCAACGACGTACTCAGACGGATTGATGAAAGACAAAGCATCGAATCTCACGTTGTCAATTGGTGTTGGAGCACATTCACCACCAGTACCACCCGGGTTAAGTGACCAGTGCGATGTGTCGCTCCAGGCGCCTGTTCCGTCTACCCAATATAAATTACGCTGCACCGCCACGTTGGTGATGGACCAACCGCCTGAGTTAATGAGCACGCTGTTATTCGCTGTTGCACCATTTCCTGTTGCGTTTACGTTCTCCAGGAACACGCGGTCCAACGTTGCTGCCGTATTCATAAAATCGATACTGGCGGTTGCGTTGATCGTTGTGCAAATGAAAGCAGACATGCCCGTACACGCGCCATTGAATTCAATACTGTCGGTAATGGTTTGCGTTGTTCCCGCGTACAATGAAAGTACGATTCCGGGTTCTCCACCGGTTAAGGTTCCTATCGTGTTGGAACCGGAAAGCCTGCTGTTGCCATAACAGGTGAGATGTTCAATTGTATTGTTCCCGGTAACGAATGTAATACCGGGGAGAATTACAGCACCGAAAGTAAGTCCTCCTCCATCGAGCCAGTTGCCTGTGACAATGAATGTTGAACTATCTGCATCAAACTGCAGCGGGTTGTGGTTGTTTCGGAACTGGCTGCAATAAATCATTGATGTATCAAGGAATTGCCGTGAATGATTGATGTCATCCTGTTCGTAGGTGCCGGTGAGAATGGTGTTTCCGCGTGAATAAAAATTTCCGGAACGGAAAATCAAATGCGCGCAACGCAATGTGTCCTGTAAGGTCCATGAGGCGAGCGTATCGCCGCTGAAAAGAATAAAGCCCAATGGCTTTCCGCAGGTTGTAATTGCATTGCCCGAATCTGTTCCGAAAAAAATAAGCTGTCCGGCGAAATTCCAGGTCATCGCTGTATCGAGAAGCATGGAGCCGTAAATTTTGAGTTTTGTTTTTGGATCAGTTCCGTAAAGTACGGGCATGCTGTCGGGCATCAACCATTTCATCGTATGACAGTACTGCGTATTGCTGCTCGCGTACACCGTGTCGTTGTTTCCTATGAATGAAAGCGAATCGAAGATCACTGTATCCTGTGGAGTGGGCGCATGATTGTAATACACTTGTCCGCCGCTCTGCGTGGCCCAATGACCGTTGTAGTCAGACCAGTGTCCGGTTCCGCCTACCCAGTAATAATTCGCTGCGCAAACAGGCATCGCACCCAGCAGGAGAAAAATAAATAAGGTGTTGCGTAAAAAAGTTGACGTTGCTTTCATAATCCTCGTATTTGATACAAAGGAATTCTACTAACAAGTCGAAAGCAATTCAGATGGTTGCCTGTGTGAATAGATCAAGGGACGGCAGGTGTGGTGTTAATGTCCTGTCATCCAGTTGCTACATAGGACTAATTCTATACACGGCAAGTAGCCATGCAACATCTACACATGTTTTTACATTTCCAAAGAAGCAGAAGACGAGATTTTCAGGAAATGTTGCCAGTTGCAATTAATTTCCCGCCACCTGTTTGCTTTTTCTTCACAGCGCCGTTGCGAACGGATGCCAATAAAAAAAATCAGGGATAAGCTATTGCAAAAACAATATCTGTGTTCTCAAGAAGAATACTGTTTGCACCATTGTATAGCGTGCAGTTCACGCGCATGTGTACTTTTTTTGTGCGTTGCTGCTGCTGGTTTATTTCATAATCGCTTACGGAAATAATTTCAAAAGTGCTCGAGCCCGGTTGCTGGGGATCAGCGGATGTATAGATGTTGCCGGTACTGTCTGTCCATTCTACGATCACGGCGGAAAAATCCGTAGACGAACCGGTTTGCCAGGTGAAATTTGAAACACACGATTGAAAACTCGGCGTCTTCACGTTTCTGCGGACAATTATGCTGCATAAATTATTGTCGGTGATTACAACGCGGGCTGTACGGACACCTGCTGAAAAGTAACGGTGGTAGGCTGTATCTGTCGTAGCGGTGAATCCATCACCAAAATTCCAGAACCAGGTGTACGGCGCGGTTCCTCCTGTTACGGTGGGTATGAAAATAATTGAATCTAATAGTCCGAATGGATCGGTTTCAAAGTCGCCGTTCATGCACGGTGAAGTTCCTACATACAACGTGTCGCAAAACATACTCACCGTTGATGTGGATAGTCCGGTGATGGTCAGACAAACGGTATGCAAACCTCCTGTTGCATACGTGTGTGAAGGATTTTCAAGTTGTGAAGTCTGACTGTCTCCGAAGTCCCACGAGTACGTGTATCCCGTGTCTCCTTCCGGTTCGGCAAAAAACTGAATCGTGTTTCCTGAAATTGCCGGAAGCGAAAAGTTGTACATGCCCGGTTGAAGCGCCGTATTGATGTTGGTTTGTTGCGAAGTGTGCACTGCGTAATCGTTTACGTACACAGACAAGCCCGAAGGACAGGGTGCAGCACAGTTCTCGCGGTGCAGGGAACCGCTGAATGTATACAGGTCTGCAGTGTTCGACGCAAACGAACTGAACATGTAGTAATGGTCAACGCCCGCTTTAATGGTGAAAGCTGCGCCATCCATTGTTCCCGTTGCATAGAAAACAGGAGAACCCGATCCCGAAGGAACTTCTTCTTTTTTGCAGCCGGAATACAGCACCGCGCAAGCGGCCACAACAGCAATTAAAATATAACGTGTCGTCTTCATTTTTAGAAACCGTATTGCAGCAAGACCATAACTCCTTTATTGCGTTCAAAGCGATTGATGCCGAACGTGCTGTTGTTTTTCAGATCGGCCAATCCGCAATACACTGTTGCTTCGGCGCTGAAATGCTGTCCGATCGTCAGTGAATATCCGGCGAAAAACATGCCATCGAAACGATTCAATCCCGGTGTCTGTCCAAAAACAGTGCGGTACGTACTCTGCGAAAGCGTACCATTGTTTTCGCTGTACGATTGCTCGCGGTTTTCGGAATAAGCCAGGTAATTGAACGCTCCTCCTGCAGTGAGTGAATGCAATCCGTTGATGCGCCAGTACGCCTGGATGGGCAATGAAAAATAATGCAGGCGCTGCATGCGCGTTTCCGTGTAGTGATTCGTTACGCCAAATCCGTACGTAGTGGTTACAGTTGAAGAACTGCTGTCGGATGCGTTATTGATAAATGTGTAACGCAATCCGGCCTGAAGACTCCACCGGCGTGCGAGCCAGAAATTGTAACCGCCACCGATAACCGGGTTGATCGATTGTCCTGATTTATCGCCATTAGAGAAACGCGCCACATACGTTGCTCCTGCCTGGATGAGCCAGTAGTTGACGGTCAATGATGGCGCGGTAACGGAAGGGGCGGGTACCGAGTCCTGGTGATCCTGCGCTGGATTAATTGAATCTGCTTTCGCAAGAGGATTGGTCTCTGTGTTGTTTTCCGGAACAAAGCGTTGCGTTGAATCGCGGGAATTTTTTTCCGGAGACACCGCAGGATTACTTTCTCCAGGTAAACCGGGACGCGGTGTTTGATCGGCTAAAGGTTGAACAGGAATTTCCGTGTTGTTTTTCGGAAGCACAGGATTTCCATCCGTGTTGCCTGGATTATTTTTTTCTGTAACATCATCAGGCGGAGTGTTTTTTCCGGACTGATTGTTTTCCGGGATTTGTTCTCCTGCATTTTGCTCCGGAGAATTTTCCGGAATGTTTTGATCCAACGGATTACCCACTGGTTGTTCTTTATTCAACGCCGGTGAATTTACAGCCAGCGGAGATTCGGCCTGCGCCTGATCGGGATCACGCTTGGGGCCGCCTGGTGATTTCGCCGCGTGACCGGGAGCAACATTTTCCGGTGCATGTTTCGCAAGAGAATGATTTTCGCCAACCGGCGCTTGCACCAACACATTGTTACCGGCAGCACCTTTCACATCGGTCCCGGGATGGTTTGCATCATTTTTAATAGTTGCAATTGCTTCATCCGAAAAAGAGAGTGGCGCAACCGATGCTGCAGTGCGTGAGCTGTCTGTTACAGCAATTACGTTTGACGGTACCGGCGCTTCAGCAGAAGTCACGGAGCTGTTTGTTGAAACGTAAACAATTCCTGCAACGACTACACTCGTGGCAATAAATGATGCAATAATGGTGATCAGTTTTATTCCGGAAACCGTTGCCGCAGGCGTGAGCGGTTGAGATGCATCAATGAGTTTCTCAGCTTTCTCCCAGCCAGAAGCCGGCGGGCCGAAACTGCGTTGTCCGATCTTCTGACGGATCATTTCATCAAACACCTGGTCTTCCTGTTTCATGACGCAATAGTTTTTATGTAGGGAAAATGTTTTGCAATTAATTCCTTCAACCGGGTTCGTGCATGATTAACATGCCATTTGGAAGTACCTTCCGAGATGTTAAGCAGTTCTCCGATTTCTTTATGACTGTAACCATCTACCACGAACAGGTTGAATACTTTGCGGCTTGATTCCGGAAGATGATCGATCAATCCCTGGATTTGTTCCGCATCCATTTTCTCAAGATAGGTGTTGATTGAAATTCCGTCAAACTGTCTTTCACTGAAATCGGTGGATTCCGTCATCATCCATTCGTTTTTACGTTTCCGGTATTCGTCAATGGCAGTATTGATCGTGATCCGGCGAATCCACAATCCAAAAGGAACTTCTTCCCGGTAGTTTGCAATGTTGTTCAGTATCTTCAGGAAGCTTCTGTTCACAATGTCCTCCGCATCATCCTTCGAATTCGTATAACGCGCGGCCACACTCATCAGAAAGGAATAACACAACTCATATAACTGATATTGCGCTTTCCGTTCTCCACGAATACAATTTTTCAGGAGCTGATTCTCAACTACAATGTGCACATTGCAAAATTGGCGTTTATAATTGTCCGGCTAAAGACAATACGCGGAAAAACCTTACAGGGTTGGGTCGGGGAGAGAAAAAAAATCCCTCAATTCCCCAATTCCTGATTTATTTCGCGCCCACAGTAGTTTTTTTCTTTTTCCTCACCGGCGTTCGTCCCACGCTTTCCATCCTGACCTTTTGAAGGCCTTTGGAATAAAATCCGAGACGTTTTGCCGCCGCCGGTGTGAGATCGATCGATCGGGTGGAGCTTTTCGGAAGCCGGTCGGTGATGCGTACGTAAATCACGGAATCGTTCGAAAGATTGGTGACTTTCACAATGGTCCCGAAGGGAAGCCACTTGTGGGCCGCAGTCATGCTGTCTGGATCAAAAGTTTCGCCGCTGGCCGTCATTCGTCCCTTCCAGTTTGGTCCGTACCAACTGGCAACTCCTGTGTCTGCGTAAGTTACATACGTGAGCGCAACAACGGAGTCGCTGGTCACGGTCAGGGAAGTGTCGGGTACAACAACAGCTACGGCCGGAAGCGGGCCAACGGTGTCAACCTGGGAGTAGATTTTGCCATGTGCGGAGAAAACAAGCAATACGACGACGGCCTTTCTCATTCTGTAATTTACTGAATCTTTTTGACAGTTGCGCCATTATACTTTCAGATATTATGCCAAAATAACATAAGCAAATTGGATGTTTTCGGCAGCACGATTATCTTCGTTAACTTAAATTATCCTGCCCGGTGCCCGAAAAAGTTGTGATTGTCCCCACTTTCAATGAAAAAGAGAACATCGAAAAGATGGTCAGGAAAGTGATGTCCCTGGCGGGCGACTTTAATCTTTTGATCGTGGACGACGGCTCTCCCGATGGAACAGCAGAAATTGTGCGCCGCTTAATGACCGAATTTTCCGGTCGTTTATTCATGGAAGAACGAAAAGGAAAACTCGGTTTGGGCACAGCATACATTCACGGATTCAAGTGGGCGCTGCAACGCAGTTACGAATACATATTTGAAATGGATTGCGACTTCTCGCACAACCCCGATGATTTGATCCGGCTGTATGATGCGTGCGCAAAACAGGGAGCAGATGTTGCTGTTGGGTCGCGGTACGTGAGTGGTGGCAAAGTGATGAACTGGCCATTCGGACGTTTGATGATGTCGTATTTCGCATCGCTTTACGTGCGGATCGTTTTGTGGATGAATGTGAAAGACACAACTGCCGGTTTCAAATGTTACAAGCGGAAAGTGCTCGAAACAATTGATCTCGATAACATCCGCTTTGTCGGGTACGCTTTCCAGATCGAAATGAAGTATACTGCACATCGTCTTGGATTCAAAGTGGCAGAAGTGCCCATCACATTCATTGATCGTGTGGAAGGCGTTTCGAAAATGAGTTCAAAAATTTTCAAGGAAGCATTCGTTGGCGTTTTACAGATGCGGTTTAAAAAAGTTGCTGCAAAACCAGCCTGATTTTTTTTTGCACCTTCGGTGCCCTGCCGCAGATTCGCAGATTGCGCAGATGAGAAAAAAATATTTTTTTAATGATTTAAAACAATTAAAAAAATCTGCGCAATCTGCGAATCTGTGGCTAAAGGGTCGAAGACCCAGGTAACAACCCTAAGATCAAAAGATGAAAACAATCACACTCTTTGTATTGCTCACCCTGGGTTCACTGGCGGTAAATGCCTGCGAATACTCACTGCTGAGTTCGTATATACCTTTCAAGGAGGGAATTCACACGAAACGTTTTCCGCTGAATTCGCGCAGTCCGTTCAGTCACGACGGATTGCGAAGAGAAGGCATGTTTCTGATGAAAGAAAATCTTCCGGCTCGTGCGATCAGTTGTTCTGCGGTTTACCACGATTTCCGCAGGTACAGCACAACCTTTGATCGTGGCGCAATTTTCTGCCGGATGGAAAACCAGGTGCTGAGAAAATACAACGTGAAGTTTAGTATACACGCCGGTGGGTATCGGGAATAGACGCA
>DATHKF010000379.1:0-3859 GCA_035489505.1 Bacteroidia bacterium
GCGCATTGAATCAAATGCTGAGCGAAGCCGATTGGGGCGAACTCGATTACATGATCATCGATCTTCCCCCGGGAACAGGAGATATTCACTTGTCGCTCGTGAGCGCAGTTCCGCTTACGGGTGCAATCGTTGTGAGCACGCCTCAACAGGTGGCGCTTGCTGATGCACGCAAAGGCGTTGCGATGTTCCAGTTGCCGCAGATCAATGTTCCCGTATTGGGAATCGTTGAAAACATGTCGTGGTTTACTCCGGCAGAATTACCGGAAAACAAATACTACATTTTTGGTCGCGACGGCGCGCAGCAACTTGCAGCCACATTGGAAGTTCCGTTGCTCGGACAAATTCCGCTGGTGCAAAGTATCTGCGAAGCCGGTGATGCAGGTCGCCCGGTAGTGTTGCAGAAAGAAACTCCACAGGCTAAAGCGTTCATGGAACTTGCAGGGAATGTGGTGCGGCAGGTGGCGATTAGGAATTCGATGCCGAAGACGGTTGCGGTAAATTGATTTGCTGATGACGCTTGTCACCTCGGCGAGTTCGTCCAGAGCGAAGCCGAAGGGCTCGGTCTGACAAGTTCCTCCGATGAAAATTTCGTGTTGCGAGGCGTGAGGCTTTCTGCTTGTCACCTCGGCTCCGCTCGGTCTGACAAGTGGACGCTATCCCGATTCGTGTTACGAGACGTGGGGATACGTTATATTCAGAAATTTTTTGTGTTGAAACTACTTGTCAGACCGAGCGGAGCCGAGGTGACAAGTTCGCAGAGGCGTGACGCGCCATTTGCACATCTGCACATCAATTTTCATCTGCACATCAAAGCTTCAGCTCTTCGTTGGGATCCCAGAAAAATTTCTTGAAGTCGAGCACCTTATCATTCTTCACGCGTATTCCTTCCGACTCAAGCAATTCCTGCATCATCTCCGGCGATTTGAAATGATGTTTTCCGGTAAGCATGCCTTCACGGTTCACCACACGGTGCGCCGGAACAGGTGAATGATGCGAGCCACAGGCATTCATCGCCCAGCCAACCATTCGGGAAGAACCTTTTACACCGAGGTAGGCGGCAATGGCGCCATACGTGGTCACGCGACCTTTCGGAACAAGACGCGCTACCTCGTACACCATGTAAAAAAAGTCGGAGCCCGGCTTGCCTTTCATTTTCCTGAAATTACGCACTCTGGGCCAGATCGCTCTTTTATTAGCAATGGGTTTTCAACACAGCTCATTTGATTTCGAAAATAAGCCGCAAAAAGCACTTTACACTGGCATCACAATGAGCAACGCTTATTCATTTATCCTTAACCCTCAATTAACAGGCACGCAACCTCTGTCAGATACTTTCGCTAACCAGAAAGTGTGTTTTTGTGAAAGAAAAAGATAGTTACCGGTTATTGGTTGTTGACGACGATGAACACATCCTTTTGTCGCTAAAAGGCATATTTGAGGCCGAAGGTTTTAACGTGGTGTGTTCCGACAATGGTCGCGAGGCGATAGAAATTGCGCGGAAATTCCAACCTCATCTTGTTATTCTCGATGTGATCATGCCCGGAATGGATGGGATTGAGATCTGTCATGAACTCCGACAGGTTCCAACGTTGCAGAAAAGCCTGATTGCATTTTATACTGCACGCAGCGAAGATTACTCACAGATCGCGGGATTCTCTGCGGGAGCGGACGATTACATCATCAAACCGGTCAAACCGGGCGTACTGGTGATGCGCATCAAAGCGTTGCTGAAACGCAACAAGCTCAAGGAACTTTCGCCCACTGTTCAATCGGGGAATATCCGCATCGACCGCGAACGTTACATTGTGTTTAAGGGCACACAGGAAATTATTCTTCCCCGAAAAGAATTTGAATTACTTGCATTGATGCTTGCCGCACCGCGTAAAGTATTCACGCGGCAGGAAATTTACCGCGAGATCTGGGGTGCAGAATTCGGTGAGAAAAACCGCACGATCGATGTGCACGTGAGAAAATTGCGTGAGAAGATCGGTGATGAGTTTATCAAAACCGTGAAGGGAATCGGGTATTGTTTTGAGGTGGCGGCTTAGCGCTGCAAAGGCTATTAGCCTTTTGAGGGTGGGGACCCTTGTCACCGCAGATATCAAGATTTTCAATGCAAGGGTGGTAACCCTGCAAAGGCTATTAGCCTTTTGAGGGTTAGGACCCTTGTCACCCACACACAACCAGATTTCAGCACAAGGGTCGTAATCCCTCACCCCACTCCAACCTATTGCACCAGAAATTTCTCCGAAAAATATTCCTTGCCCGCTTCAACGTTCAGCGTATACATTCCGCACGCTAAATCGTCTCCCGTATTAATCACCACCTGGTCTCCCGGGTGATATTCTTTACGGCCGGAGAAAATTATCCTGCCACGCATATCGGAAAGTGAATACGTAACGTCACCGGCGTAATTCGTCATGCTGAACTTAACCGGGTCCATTGTGCCGATAACCGTACTTGCGATGACGAGATCGTTATACTCATTGGTGAATGGGCTTAAATCGAAATACGGACAAACATCGGATTGATTGGGAGGCACATCACCCACAACAGTTGTAACAGAAGCCACAACAATACTCTGCGCAAGCATGTAGATCGGTACCTGCACCGTATCCGGGTTTGCTACAAGTCCCTGCGTGATCGATGATGTTTCAAACATGCATCCGGTAGATCCGGCGTTGCGGGAGATCATCAGAATGGAGCCAAAGGAATTCATACCGTTATTCCAATAACTCAATGGCCAGGCAATTGTGCCGGCGGGACCAATCTCCACATTCGTGGTCCGGAAAGAATGTAATGCATGAAACACATCCCTCGTCTCTAAAACATTTCCGTTGATATCAAACTTCACCATGACTGAACGTCCGGACATATTGCCTACCGCTATGAAAGTACCCGGATCAAGCTGTTCAATATCATAAAAATCTCCCGCACCGGAGTGATAACTGTAGTACCACAGTTTGTCCCCTGTACTGCTGATACGCATCAGGAACGGCACGTCATCTCCACCGCCTCCAACGATCGATGTTCCATCATCCAAAGCAATAACGGTTTTTGTATGGTAGTATTCTGAACCCGAATTCCAGCAGCGATGCCACATCATTTGCCCTGCACTGTCGGTGCGTATAACCATAATATCGTCGCGGCGTTTTCCGGTAAAAATGTACGAGCCATCAGGGAAAACATCGGAATCAAAGCCCGGTGATTTGTTTTCAGCCGTGGAATCTTCCCTGTACATGTGTGAACGCAGAAGATTACCCATCGCATCGGTCCTCAGGTAACCGATATGTCCAAAAACTGATTCGGTAATAAGCAGGTCGCCATTATCGAGCACTTTAACCTTCGGACATCCATACCCGATTGTTGAAGTAGTCCGGTACGTTTTCGTCCAGAGTACAACACCATCCCTGTCGAGGCAAACAACGTAGTGACTCCGGCGATGATACGTTTCGTCGTAAAATGTACCGCACACGTACATTGTTCCATTGGAAGCAACATCTACATCGGCTTCAACACAATCGGTAACGCCGGGAATGATGTACACTTTCTGCCAGAGCAGGACACCCGCCAGGTCCGTTTTAGAAACGTTCAGCTGGTCGATTGAGTTCATCGTAACCATTGCGTACGTTTCATCTGCAGGCGACCATGCCATACCTACGCCCCACGACTGGTCGTATGACGGAAAAACACGTTGAATCAGTGTTTGCGCAGTGAGCGCCAGGCCAACTATCCAAACAGCGGTAATAAGAAGTACAGATTTTTTCATGCGGCTTTACTTTTAAATTGTCGCGACCGTCCATGTCGAAAAATATCGCATGGATGGCACATCAAACGCGGGGATGGGGGGAATGTTGTA
>DATHKF010000380.1:0-4578 GCA_035489505.1 Bacteroidia bacterium
GGTTCCGTACCACCCGGAAACGTATACGGGTAGATATTTCTTTTTTAAACCTGTTCATGGATAAAATCATCATCATATTCGGAACCCGGCCCGAACTCATCAAACTCGCCCCTGTGATCGATGAGTTCACGCAGCGCGGACAACGATCGCGTTTGCACATTGTCAATTCCGGTCAACACCATACCATGACCACGCAGGATATGGAGTACTTTGGTATCCAGCCCGACTACACGTTTACATTACCACGAAATGATGATAGCTTGCTGAACCTGCATGGACAATTGCTGCTGGAATTTTATAAAATGCACAACGCGCTCACCGATCTCGCAATTACTCCGATTGCCGTAATTGCACAGGGAGACACGTGCACGTCGTTTTGCTCAGCGCAATATGCGTTTTACGAACACATCCCTTTTGCACATGTGGAAGCCGGTTTGCGTACGCATGATTTCAGCACTCCCTTTCCTGAAGAGTACTACCGCAAAACAATTTCTTCACTCGCGTCCATTCATTTTGCACCCACTTCATCTGCGCTGACAAACCTGCTGGATGAAGGAATAACTCCCGCGTCAATTTTTGTCACCGGCAACACGGCTATCGACAACCTGAGAAAATATGCCGAAGAAAATCCGTTGGCAGAAAAGAAAAGAAACGGGACCGGAAAAGTCCTGATCACTATCCACCGCAGGGAAAATATCAAAGAAAATCTTCCTGCGATCATTGACCGGGTAAATTCATATTGCGAAAAATACAAGACCAAAACGTTTTTGTGGCTGGACAATCCCGGTTACAAAATAAAAACGATGGTCAACGGTCACCATAAAAATCTGTCTGTCGTTCAACCGGTTTCATTTTCAGAAATGATCCGTATTTACCGCGACACCGACCTGATCATTACCGATTCCGGTGGCATACAGGAAGAAGCCTGTTATCTCGGAATACCTTCGTTGATTTACCGATCGAAGACCGAACGCACGGAGAGCATCACGGAAGGAATTTCAAAATACATCAGCGATTTCGATGAAGATCTTGATATCGTCATGCAGAGCTTGAATGGAAACAGACGCGCCGGACACAATACACTTTATGGTGATGGATACGCCTCGAAAATGATTGTGGATACACTTGTATCACGGGGAATGATCTGAAAACCCGAACATCGGTCCGGGTGGGGCTTATTCTCCTCATTGTGTACTGTGATGGAAACGATACGGCTCATTGACAAGCGTATTCCATCCTCTATTACACGGCATGGAGAGTGAAAGTATTGGCCGGTTACATTTTTTTGCTCTGGTTCGCTTTTTGTAATTCAGAAATGGATCCTGACGCGAAGTCGTCAGATATTTTGAAATTCTGTTTAGTGGGTCACACCGGTTTGTCAGGTTGGCACAACGGCCATCGGGAACATGGATATTTCCCAACCTTCTTTCCATGACCAACGAAGTGGTAGGCGAGCCCGTTAGCCGTTAGCCGGTGACAGATTCCACTAAACAGAATTTCTTTGAAGTACTTCTGGCTGCATTATCCTTCTATGGCTTTTCCTATCTTTATTCTTAATAAATTATCAGGAAGCCATTATCCGTTCAATCGCTGGAACAATCATGAAAAAATATATCCTTGTCTTCGCTTTATTGTTCGCGCTTCCTGCATTGAACACAGTTTCCGCGCAAACCGCAACGGGTGAAGAGTGTAAACCGTTCCGGACGGGAACATTCTATAATCCATCCGCACCGCATCTCACAATTACACGCGACAGTCTTTACCAGGTAGAAACGGATACACGTACCGGCGATGTTTCAAAATTCAAAGTGACGTGGGTCGACGACTGTACGTACAAACTTGAATTCATCGAATCAACCGACCGTGAAGTCCGCAAAGCCGCCAAAGTCATGGGCATACTTACAGTAACGATCACTTCGGTGGAAGAAGGCAGTTATAAGTTTCGTGCTACATCCGAAGCGGCCAACGATGTTCCGATGCGGGGAACGATGCTGAGGAAGGAAAAATGATTTTTCGTCGCAACCTTTTTTACCCGATACGGCTACTGTTGTATCCCATGCTGGCCATCATCCTGATTGTGAATGCCGGCGTGCAAATTTCATTTCTGCTGGATGTCGTGATCGCAGCCGTCGGCGTCCTGTTTTTAGTTGAAGCGATCTGGGAATCTGCAACGCCTTATCTTGTTCTCAACGATAATGAAATTCGAACAGTACACTTCTGTTGCGATGCAGATCACGGATATGGAAGGACGATTGGTGCGTGAGATCAGCGTTCCGGTGATCAGCGGCAAACTGGACATCGACATCAGCGATCTTTCTCAAGGCATGTACATGCTGAATGTGTATGGCGACGGAGAGCAGGTGCTGAATACGAAGTTTGTGAAGAGTGGGAATTAAAACAGAGTAAAGTATAAAAGTCGAAAGCCTCGTTCTGAAAAGAGCGGGGGCTTTTTTATTTTAAACCTTTAAGGTTTATCAAAAACCGCGCCGTTAGGTGCTTTTAAACGTTTACAAACGGTTAGCCTTCATTTTCCCTTGACACATCGCCGTATCTCACATCACTTCCCCATCTTCTCCAATATTTCCTTCCTCAACTCAATCGCAGCAGAATACTCCGCATCGAGCGCAATCGCTTTTTGCACATCCTTCAGCGCTGCCGGTAAATCCTTCAGCAACTCATACGCCGTAGCACGGATAAAATAGAGATACGCCGGTTTGTCCAGTGTTTCTGCAAAATCAAAATCGCGAATTGATTCGCGGTACAGCCCCAATGAAAATTTGGAGAGGCCCCGGTAGTAATACGCATAGTAGGCATCCGTCAATTCCGGGTTGAGGTTGAGGCATTCCGTGAAACACTCAATGGCACGAACGTAATTGTCTTTTCCGTATTCTTCCTGTCCTTTGAGGTACCAGTCTTTCTGCGTGAACTCCTTCTGACTTTTAATTTTATTCAGCGCATCGGTGAATTCCTTTATTCGTGCCCTGTCGCCGGGATTTACTTTGGAAGGATCTCCATCGGGCGAGTTGCTCAGTTCATCCAGCAGCTTCGTGTAAATCCGGTTCGATTCTTCAGTGTCGTCTGCCGTGATCTTTTCTTTCTCCTGGTCGGAATTCTTTGTTTCGAAGGCGCCTTCACTCCACAGCCCGGCGACCCGTTTCATACTTTCAGTTGGTTCTGTCTTTGAAGAATCCTGCTTCAACTGTTTCTCCACCTCCTGCTGAACCTGTTCATCAACCATCCTCCGGATCTTCCTTTTGCCGATCCAAAGAAAAAGTACCAACGCAAAAGCGAAAGTAACGACAGCGACAATCACGTTTAAGATCATGCACGAAGCTACCCCCAAAGTTTAACTTTTCAAATGCAAGGCTCAAAGGGTTATAAGGCTTTGAGGGTGTCCAAGGGTTTGGGGGGTACCCTTCATAACCCTCAAAGGGATATATGGCTTGCAGGGTTAGGAAGGGTGTCGATGACCCTTGCGCGCCCTCAAAGGGTTATAAGCCTTGCAGCGCTGATTCCGCCGTTTATCCGTTTACAAACGTTTAATACCGACTAATTCCAACCAGATGTTGTACCCTTGGTTGGGAAGGATATTCGTGCTGTCGGAATTAAAAACAAACCCAAAAACAAACTATCATGGCTACTCATGAAAGGACAATCGTTGCGTCCGTACCTATGGCGGGAGTCAATCTCGGCGGAGGTGTTACGGCGATCAATGCAGAAACGTACGACGGCGACATTCCCGGACCGCTGATCGTACTGGAAAAAGGTGACACGTTAATCGTCCGGCTCATCAACGACCTGCCCCACCCCGTTGGGATTCACTGGCACGGTATCGAGTTGCAAAATTATTCCGACGGAACAGAAATTACACAGAACGAAGTTCCCGGCGCTCCTTTGCAAACGTTGAACGATGGCACTCCCGCTGGAGGAACTTTCCTCTACAAGTTTACTGTTCCGAACGAAGGACTCTTCTGGTATCACACGCATCATCACCATTCCACCAATGCAGTTTTCCGTGGCTTATACGGGATGATCATAGTCACCGATCCTGCAGTTGAAGGACCATTGGTGGGTACTGTGCTCCCAAGTGCAGCAAATACGCGTCAGCTTGTGCTCAGCGATATTACTGTGTGTCACATGGCGGGCATGAATACAGCGCCGACCTATACAGATCCCACTACTGTGTTTCCTGTTGCCGACCGGCAGGAATGGATGAGTCCTGGTGCAACAGCACAGACGGGACCTACGCCACTGCAGCTTTGCGAAACTGAACCGCTGAACGAACACGGGCACACCGGCGGACCTGTATCCGGTGAGGGCGTTATTCCAAACGTATTCCGGATGGATCCTCCGATGCCACTCGTGCCCCTGACCGTTGAAGGGCAGACCGTGCTGGTGAATGGTCGCATTGTGCGCGGCCGTAAGGGAATGCCGCTTGATCCGCAACTGCTTGATGCGGCAGGTGACGCACCAATACCTGCAGCGCCCGGACAAGGTTTTCGTTTTCAAATTCTCAACGCAGCCACTACGCGATATTTTCGCCTGATACTCACCGATACAGACGGTAACCAGATTCCG
>DATHKF010000381.1:0-7847 GCA_035489505.1 Bacteroidia bacterium
TCATAGGTTTGTGTAACCTGTCCTTTTTCACGAATCTCTTTCACGAACATGGGTTTCATCATTGCACCGTCGTTCGCTACTGCGTTGTACAGGGTCAGTGTTTGAAGCGGCGTGATCAGTGATTCGTATCCAATGGAAATCCATGGAAGGGAAGTTCCGGACCAACCTTTCGCTCCGGCATTGCGGATCATCGATTGTCCTTCTCCTTTGATTGAAATACCCAGGGGTTCACCAAAACGCAAACGATGCAAGCCGTCGGTGAATTTGCGTGGTTGCCCTTTATAACGTTCCGTGATCAAACGCGAGATGCCTACGTTGGACGATTCCCAGAATGCTTCTTCGGCAGTGACAACTTCTTTTTTAGGTGCATGCGAGTCGTGCATAGTGCGGTCAAAGAATTTGTATTCGCCACCATTCAGATCGACTTTGTCGTTCAACGAAAGCAAACCGTCATCCATGGCCACGAGAAATGAAGCGAGCTTGAATGTTGATCCGGGCTCGCGTGCATCTGCAATCGCGTAATTGTAATCTTCGATGTACACGCCGGAATCCTGACGGGTAAGATTTGCAATCGCGCGGATCTCGCCGGTCTGCACTTCCATAAGCACCACGCAACCGTATTTCGCATTGTGTTCTGCGAGCGAATTCATCAAAGCATTCTCGGCAACGTCCTGGATATTGATGTCGATCGTTGTAACGATATCTTTTCCGTGCTTCGGTTCAATCTCGTTCTCGTTGTTGAGTGGCATCCATACGCCACCGGCGATTTTCCGCATCAACCGTTTTCCACTGACACCGGTGAGCACAGAATCATACGCGCCTTCGAGGCCTACTTTCACGCGGCCACTGTCGCTGATGTATCCAATGGTGCGCGATGCGAGCATGCGGAAAGGACGTTCACGACGGTTCGTCTGTACGTAAATCAATCCTCCTTTGTACCGGCCCAAACGAAACAGCGGAAATCTTTTGATCTCCTGCAATTGCACGTGAGAAACATTCCGGGCAAGCAACTGGTACTGCGCATCACGTCTTCTCGCACCGATGATTATCTGGAAGTACTCCTGTTCATCTTTTGCAGGAAGGAGTGAAGCGAGCCGCGCCGACAATTGCCGTGCGCTGTCTTCAAACATTTCCTCCGTCAACCGGTCGTTGGCGGAAGGATCGATCGCTATTTCGTAATACGGAAGAGACGTAGCGAGCAATGAACCGTCTGTAGCGAAAATATTTCCGCGTACCGCTTCAATGTCCAGTTCGCGCACCGTGAAATTTTTCGCCTGCTGTTCCCAATAATCTCCCTGGGCAAACTGGATGTAACACACGCGACCGATCACTGTAAGCGCAAAAACGCAACAGATGATGTACACGATGTACACACGTCTCAGTATGTCCTTTTTTTCTTCCACTTACTCTGGCAGTTTCTCCACCGTAATTATGGATGGTGGGTTTATTGTTGATTCTTTAATTCCCAAGGGTAGCACGCGAAGCTTTACAGCAGTTTGTGTACTTACCGTTGCAAGCATTGATTTCGAAATGATGTATTCGGAGCGCAGTTCTTTCAGTTCGCCCGTCAGGCGGTTTTGTTTGCGGATCTGTTCTTCGGCGTAATACCCGTTCGCGATATAGAACAAGGCAATCAGCGTAATAAAAAACATGAAGGGAAGCGCTTTGACTGCAATGTCGCGGGAGAGGAAGGAGCCGCTCATCACAGAGCCGATGGTGCGGGTGACGATGTTACCGCCGCTGCTTTTTTGCTTCGGCTTTACTTCTTCCTGAGGTTTTTCCCTGACTATGTTTTTTGTCATACCGCTATTGGCGGTTTATTCTTCGTTGCTACTCTCATTTTCGCGCTCCTCGCGCGAGGATTCAATTCAATTTCTTCTTCCGTTGGAACGATTGGCTTTGATCCCAATGGTTCAAGCGGCCGGATGAGATTTCCGTAGAAATCTTTTTCCGTTTCTCCTTCGAAGGTTCCGCTGCGAAAAAAATTCTTCACCAGCCTGTCTTCGAGTGAGTGGTAGGAAATCACTACCAACCTTCCCTCCTCTTTCACTATCTCCAATGCATGCGTCAACATTTCGCGCAAAGCTTCCAGTTCACCATTCACTTCAATCCGCAATGCCTGGAATACTTTAGCCATATACTGGTTCTCTTTTCCTTTCTTCGACAGTGGCGTGAGAATTTTTCTCAGGTCTTCCACGGTCTGCAATTCACTCGTCATCCTGCCTTCTACAATTTTCTTCGCCAGTAATCCTGCATTATCAACTTCGCCGTACAATCGAAAAATGTGGCGCAGCTGGTGCATTTCGTAATTGCCGAGCACATCCGCCGCTGTTAATTCCCCTTCCTTGTTCATCCGCATATCGAGCGGTCCTTCCATCCGGATTGAAAATCCACGTTCGGCTGTATCAAACTGGTGAGAAGAAACTCCGAGATCGGCGAGCAATCCATCGACCTGTTTCACCTGCAGTTGTTGTAATGCGCTCTTCAGGTTTCGGAAATTCTGTTTCACCAATGTGAACCGGTGATCATCGATTGCATTTGCAACGGCGTCAGAATCCTGGTCAAAGGCGATCAGTTTCCCATTCGGACCGAGGCGATTCAGAATTTCTTTCGAGTGACCTCCTCCTCCGAACGTTACATCGACGTACACGCCATCCGGAATTATGCCCAGTACATCCAGGCTCTCATGTAAAAGAACGGACCTATGGTAAGTCGACATCATCGGTTTTGTTACCCATACTACCCATGACATCTTCCGCGAGAGAACCGAAGTCAACAGACGGATCATTGATTGCCTGTTCATACCGGTCCTTATCCCATATCTCAATCATATTCACTGCAGCCGACATCACGATTGTTTTACCGATTCCGGCAAACACCATTAAATCTTTCGGAAGCAAAATTCTTCCGCTGCTGTCCAGCTCCACCGGTTTCACACCTGCATTGAACATGCGGATGAAGTCGACGTTTTTCTTTTTGAACCGGTTCAGTTTGTTCACATCCTTCACGAGCAGGTTCCATTCATCAATGGAATACAACTCGAGACACTTGTGAAACACGCTGCGTTTGATCACAAAACCTTTGTCCAGGATCGGCGTCAACTGCTTCTTGAAGGCAATAGGAAGCAAGAGACGCGCTTTCGCGTCCACACTGCATTCATATACGCCCAGAAGCCCGGTCATTTTTTGTAGCTGTTTAAGTGGTTAAAATTATGGATTAAAATCCCACATTATCCCACAATTTACCACTTTTGTTGAAAACTTTACCACTTATACCCCCAATTATGTTTGAGGTCTTTGTATCATCAGTCCGAAAAACTCAATGATAGCAATGGATACAGCCTGTTTGTGCCTGTAGAAAACAGGTGGGAACAGGGTCTGCCAGGGCTGGGTTTATCAACACGGATGTGGTAAAGCAGCTGTAACGGAAAAAAGTGATTTTGGCGTAGTCAGATGAGTCTTAAAAGCCTGTTATTACTACCTTTTAAGTATTCAAATCATCAAAAAAATGAGGCCAACGTCGACCTGGTCAAAAAATTATATTTATGTAAGGTTTTATTGAGAAATCAAGTAATTGGACAAACGAAAAACGAGTTGTCGCTATCCAACTAAAAGAGGGTATTTTTGCAGAAATGAGTCCGGAAAAATTCATCGATATCGAGAGCATCATTGCATCCAAGAATCCACGGTTGCTGAAATGGATGCCGGGCTTTGTGCTGCGCTACGTGAAACGCATTCTTCATGAAAAGGAAGTGAATGATTTCATGAGGGCGCATGGCCACCTTCGCGACCTGGCTTTTATCAAAACAGTTCTTGAAGTATTCAACACCAAAGTGGTTGTAAAGGGGGCCGAAAATATTCCGGCAGAAGGCGGATTTATTCTGGCCGCGAACCATCCGCTTGGAGGATTTGACGGACTCGCGCTCATGCAGGCGGTTGGCCAGCGAAGAACCGATATTCAATTCCTGGTCAATGATATCCTGTTCTCGTTGGGAACAATGGATAATCTATTTATCCCGGTGAACAAACACGGGACACAGAATGCGCTGGCTAAAATTGAAGAGGCCTACGCGTCGGAACATGCGGTGCTGATATTTCCCGCCGGCCTGGTTTCACGCAAACAAAGCGGCGTGATCAAGGACCTCGAATGGAGAAAGAGTTTTATTTCCAAAGCGCAGCAGTACAATAAGCCGGTTGTGCCTTGCTACGTTGAAGGACGGAATTCCTCTTTTTTCTACAACCTGGCGCTGTGGAGAAGACGGTTGGGAATAAAAGCCAATGTCGAAATGTTCTACCTCGTGGATGAGATGTTTCGTCAGAAGAATAAGACAATTACCATTATCTTTGATCAACCGGTTCCGGCTGCCACGTTTGATAGATCACGCCCTCAGAAAGAATGGGCTGAGCGGATGAAGGAACACGTGTATGCACTGGGCGCCGGGAAGAAAGATCCGTTTTCCAAATAAACTATCGGTAGCCGCGTACTATGCAAGAAATCATTCCTCCTGTTGATCGTAACCTGCTGAAACAAGAGCTGAACAGCAAAACTTTCGTGCGGAAAGCGAATAACGGCGACAATCTTATTTACATCATCAGCAATCACAACGCGCCGAACACGCTCCGTGAAATCGGAAGATTGCGCGAGTTCACGTTTCGTGCAGCCGGCGGAGGAACGGGACTCGACTGCGACCTCGACGATTTTGATCTCTGCGAAAACAGTTATGACCAGCTGGTGGTATGGAACCCAACCGATGAAGAAATTGTTGGCGGCTACCGTTACATCCGCTGCATCAAAGCGAGACAGCCCGACGGCAATTACCATCTTGCAACGACAGAACTTTTTTCTTTCAGCGAAAAATTCAAAACAGATTACCTGCCGAAATGCATTGAGCTCGGAAGGTCTTTTGTGCAGCCGCAATACCAGCCTTCTGTAAATAACCGGAAAGGTTTGTTCTCACTGGACAATCTCTGGGATGGACTCGGAGCATTGACAGTGGAGAATGCCGACATTGAATTTTTCTTTGGCAAGGTCACTACGTATCGTCACTTCAATGTCCGTGCCCGCGATTACATTCTCCGTTTCATGGAACATTATTTTCCGGACGCGGAAACCCTGGTGTGGCCGCTCAGCACTGTTCAACCTACCGAGGACACTGCAGCATTCGCACAGGAGCTTGAAGGAAAAGATTACAAAGAAGGACATAAGATCCTCAACCAGCTTGTGCGTTCGCTGGGAGAAAATATTCCGCCTCTTGTAAATGCTTACATGAACCTGAGCGCTACGATGAAAACATTTGGCACAGCAGTGAATGAAGAATTCGGCGACGTGGATGAAACCGGAATACTTGTAGCGATCAAAGATATTTACCCGACGAAAAAAGAGCGTCACGTCAATACATACATCACACCCAAAACATAAATTTCCAAAGTGAAAATATCCTCAGCAGTTTATCTCCAGAGTTGTGTAAAGGTTGAGGAATGTCCCCTTGCCGATCGTCCTGAGTTTGCTTTCATCGGAAGATCAAACGTCGGAAAATCGTCGCTGCTCAACATGCTGACCAACAAACCCGGGCTCGCCAAAGTTTCGAACCGTCCGGGGAAGACACAGGTCATCAATCATTTTGAGATCAATAAAGAATGGTACCTGGTGGATCTGCCCGGTTACGGTTACGCGCGTGTTTCGAAAAAAATGCGTGAAGGTTTTGACCAGATGATTTCGGCATACATCACGAAAAGAAAAAATCTTCTTTCGCTGTTCGTGTTGCTCGACATCCGTATTCCGCCACAGGAAATTGACATGGAATTTATCCGCAATCTTGGAAAAAACGAAATCACGTTCAGCGTGATCTTTACCAAGTGCGACAAGCTGGGCAAGCAAACGATCAATAAAAATCTGGAGAACTACAAGAAGGCCCTGCTGGAGGATTGGGAAGAAATGCCGAATCACTTTTTGTCGTCTGCAGAAACGAAAGCCGGGAGAAAAGAGATATTGGATTTTGTGAAGGAGAGTATGAAGTACTTCGACATATAAGTATAGACGCAGAAATCGCAAAGAAAATCGCAAAGCTTTTTGGAATTGTTACCTCCCATCCGATAAATAATTGTGCAGTATCCTTTGCGTAACCTCTGCGGACTTTGCGGCTTTGCGTCTATTTATACGCTTTCGCCTTCCGGTAATGCTTCCGCCCGGTCCGCCGGTATTTCGTTTCACCGAATGGCTTGACGAGTATATCAATGGTGAGCCGGTCTCCTGAAATTTGGATCACGCGGTAAATCATCTGGTCGTTCACCTGGCAGTCGATCCAGAATTCGTTCTGGTTACGCAACCTGTGCGAACACACCTGGTACGGATTTCCTGTAATGTCCCAATGAATTTCGTTGTTGTAAAACGTAATCCGTTCGGTGTTGATGGAATCCAGTTCGCGCAAACGCCGGCCACTCATCTTGTATTGTTTTTCAAGTGTCCAGCTGGTGCTGTACAATTTGGTCACCGCGAGCGAGTCGGGAGTTTGTGCGTGCATTGCAAACGGCACAACGAGCAGAAGTATGAGTAGAATGTTTCGCATAAAAAAGCGGTCTGCATAGTAGACGCAGACCGCTCGTAAAGGTATCCTTCAGAATACGTTCATTATTGTTTTCCGGAACCAATTAATGTTAAGAATCCGGTAGTGCTGTAATCTGCAGTCGGAGAAACAGCGATCAGGATGAAGTAGTACGTTCCATCTGCACACTGTGCCCCGGAAGTTGTACGTCCATCCCAGCGAACATCCGGTGCTGATGATTCAAAAAGTTTTACGCCCCAACGATCATAGATCTCGAGTTTATATTCGCTCAGGCCGCTGTTCGGAATAAAGAACTCGTCGTTGATTCCGTCGCCGTTTGGAGAGAATACGTTTGGAATGAGGATTCCTTCGGTGATCGTGATAATCACTGTGTCCTGGTCCGTACAACCGTTCGCGTTTGTAGCGGTAAGAATTACGGTGTACGTTCCTGCTGCGCCGTAATCGTGCGTGGTGTTCTGCTGCGTGGATGTATTTCCATCACCGAAATCCCACAACCAGCTTGTAGCGCCTGTTGTTCCATCGGTGAACAGGTACGTATTTCCAAACATTCCGGAAGATGAATCACCTGCAATTGAAGCAACGGGTGCCGGAGAAATTGTTGGTGTGCAGCTATCAGGAAGTGAATTACATCCGCTTGCCGATGTTGCAACAACAACAACGAAACCTGTTCCGGTTGTCCAATCCACGTACAGTGAATCAGAACCTTGTCCGCCGCTGATTGTTCCTGATCCTGGAACGGTCCACTGGTATCCCGTACCTGTACCGCCTGATGCAGTGAAAATATTTCCTGTTGAATTCGCGCAAAGGGTTGGACAGGTAATCACAGGTGCGGCCGGACGAACATCTGTAAGAATGTACGGATCGCCTGGATTTGCAAACGCCCATGCAGCGCGTGTCATGGTTGTGAATACGCCAGATGCGCCGGCACTTACTGTGGACATATCGTTCCACTGTACGTTCGTTGTTCTCCAGTGCGACATTCCTGACCATGGACCGTCCTGCGCAGGAATGTAGTACATGCGGATATCTGCAGAAGTTGCACCCACCGGGTGAAGTATGGCGTGATAGAATGTGTCGTTTGCATCGCAGATCCAGCCATCATTTACGAGGCGGTTGTATCCGTCGAGATCAGCATCGTGATTGACAAAACGAACGGTGTACACGTTAGCACCGGCAGCCGTTGGAACAACATCAATCGGGCGGTAGCGTGTAACGTTTACACTCGAACCAGTTGGAAAAAGATAAGCTGATGCTGCAGTTGTTGCGCGGGCGAGTGTGCCGGGCG
>DATHKF010000382.1:0-8694 GCA_035489505.1 Bacteroidia bacterium
CAGAGTTTATGTTCATCCGCGATCCGCAGAAACTGAAATGGCTGCAGGAACGCATGGAGCGCAGCAAGAACACGCCCAATTTCAGTGTAGACGAGAAAAAAGAAATTCTCGACAAGCTTACGCAGGCTGTTCTTTTTGAAAATTTTCTGCACACCAAATTCGTTGGACAAAAACGTTTTTCGCTGGAAGGTTCTGAAACGTTGATACCCGCTATGGACGCGCTCATTTGTCACGGCGCAAACATTGGCATCAAAGATTACGTGATCGGCATGGCGCACCGCGGGCGGTTAAATATTCTCGCCAACATCATGGGAAAATCGTACCGCGATCTTTTCGTGGAATTCGAAGGCGCTCCTACTGATGATGCGTTGTATGACGGTGATGTGAAATACCACATGGGATACAGTTCCGATCGGACCACGCAGCCTCACGGTAAAAAAGTACACATCAGTCTCACGGCAAATCCATCGCACCTCGAAGCGGTAAACCCGGTTGTAGAAGGAATCACGCGTTCGAAAATTGATCACGTGCACGGTGGCAACATGCAGGCCGCATGCCCGATTCTCATTCACGGTGATGCCGCTATCGCCGGACAGGGAATTGTGTACGAGGTGATCCAGATGATGAAGCTCGACGCTTACCAGACCGGTGGCACGATGCACATTGTGATCAACAACCAGGTTGGATTTACAACGAATTACCAGGATGCGCGTTCATCGACGTACTGCACCGACGTTGCGAAAGTTGTGCTCTCGCCGGTCTTTCACGTCAATGGCGACGATGTAGAAGCTGTAACATTCGCTGTGAAAATGGCGCTGGACTACCGCCAGGAATTTGGCCGTGATGTATTCATTGATCTTCTCGGTTACCGGAAATACGGACACAACGAGGGTGATGAACCGCGGTTTACGCAGCCCATGTTGTACAAAGAAATTGCGAGTCACCCGAACCCACGGAAAGTATACGTGGAGCAACTCGAAAGCGAAGAAGTGATCACCGCTGAAGAAGCGAAAGAAGGTGAACGCAAATTCAAAGAAATTCTCGAACAGGAATTGAATACAGCGCGCACCGAAGGGAAATCAAAAATCACTTCGCATCTCGAAGGGCCGTGGAAAGGATTGCGCCGCTCACTGCCGAAAGATTTTCTTTCTTCGCCTGAGACCGGAACTGACAAGAAAAAAACGATTGAGCTCGCGAAGAAACTGTCAGCGTTGCCCGCAGATAAAAAATTCTTCAATAAGATCGTCAGCATATTCAAAGATCGCTCGACGATGATCGAGAAAGACAGTTACGACTGGGCGATGGGCGAATTGCTGGCTTACGCCACGCTGCTCGATGAAGGTTTCCCGATCCGTTTTTCCGGACAGGATGTGGAACGCGGAACATTCTCGCACCGCCACGCTGTAGTGAAACTCGAAGATTCGGAAGAAGAATATGTGCCGCTGAACAATCTCACAGACAGGCAGGCGAAATTTGAAATTTATAATTCGCACTTGTCGGAATACGCTGTGCTCGGTTTTGAACTCGGTTACGCCATGGGCACACCGAAAGCGTTGACCATCTGGGAGACCCAGTTCGGCGATTTCTTCAACGGTGCACAGATCATTATCGACCAGTTTCTCACGAGCGCAGAATACAAATGGCGCCGAATGAGCGGATTGGTTCTGCTGCTTCCGCACGGATACGAAGGACAAGGCCCGGAACACTCGAGCGCACGGATGGAACGCTTTCTCCAGCAATGTGCAGAAGACAATATCCAGATTGTGAATACAACTACACCGGCACAACAGTTTCACGTATTGCGCCGGCAGTTGCACCGCGATTTCCGTAAACCGTTGATTTGTTTCACACCGAAAAAACTACTCCGGTATCCGGCCTGCGTTTCGAAACTCGAAGATTTCACGAATGATAAATTTCACGAGGTCATAGACGATGCCGCAGCCGATGTGAAAAAAGTTCAGAAAGTTGTTTTCTGTTCCGGCAAAATCTACTATGACCTGATTGAACACCGTGAAAAAATAAAATCAACGGACACCGCCATTGTGCGCGTCGAACAGTTGTATCCATTACCCGTGAAACAGATGCAAGCGGTTATTGCGAAATACAGCAATGCCGTGCAGCACGTGTGGGCGCAGGAAGAACCGGAGAATATGGGCGCATGGAGTTTTATCAATCGGAAATTTACAGTGGAGCGACTCATCTATATCGGCCGCGAAGAAGCAGCAAGTCCTGCAACCGGTTTTGCAAAAATGCACAATGCAGAAACGTATGCAATCATGGACGCAGTCTTCATGCCCGTTAAAAAAGAACAACCAGTAACTGATGTAAAAATTTAATCACTTACGATGTACCGATGCTTTTCTCATTGCTCAAGTAAAACGCAGTCGCACATCGTAAATCGAAAATCACTTTATGGCAATCATCGAACTCAAAGTCCCAAGTCCCGGAGAATCCATTACGGAAGTAACGATCAGTCACTGGCTGGTAAAATCCGGTGACGTGGTAGAAAAAGACCAGGAGCTTGCGGAAATCGAATCCGATAAGGCAACGCTTACCATCAATGCAGAACAAGCAGGAAAAGTGGAAGTGATTGGCAAAGACGGCGACGTTGTAAAAGTAGGCGACGTGATTGTCAAAATTGACACCAGCTTTACACCAGAACCGAAAAGCAAGACGGAAAGCAAAACCGAAAGTCCGAAAGACAAAAGCTCGAAGGAGCAAAATTCCGACTCCAAGAAATCAAAGGAGCAAAATTCCAAAGCGGCTCCGGTAAAACAACCGGCCAATTCGCAACCGATTGCTGAAAATACAAAAGCAACACCCGTTGCAAAGAATATCATCACCGAACATCACATCGAACCGAAAAACATTCACGGCAGCGGGCCGAATGGACGGATCATGAAAGGTGATGTGCTTTCTGTTCTTGCCAATGGATTTGACAAAGAAGCAGTGTCCGGTGGTTGGGGCGGCACGCGGAATGAGCGCTCGGAGAAAATGACACCGTTGCGTAAAAAATTGGCGCAGCGCCTCGTGGCAGTGAAACAACAAACCGCAATGCTCACGACGTTCAACGAAGTGGACATGAGCGCGATCATGACTTTACGCAGCAAGTACAAAGACCAGTTCAAAGAAAAATATGGCGTTGGCGTTGGCTTCATGTCATTTTTCACGAAGGCTGTTTGCGAAGCGTTGCATCATTTTCCAGTGGTGAATGCATCCATCGATGGCGACAATATTATTTACCACGATTATTGCGACATCGGCATTGCCGTGAGTGCGCCCAAAGGTTTGATGGTTCCCGTGATCCGCAATGCGGAAGTGATGAGCCTTGCCGATATTGAAAACGAGATCAAACGTCTTGCGCTCAAAGCACGCGACAGCAAACTTACTATCGACGAAATGACCGGTGGCACATTCACGATTACCAATGGTGGCGTGTTCGGTTCATTGATGAGCACACCCATTCTCAATCCACCGCAAAGCGCAATCCTGGGCATGCACAACGTAGTTGACCGTCCCATTGCCGTAAACGGACAGGTTGTGATCCGCCCGATGATGTACGTGGCTTTGAGTTACGATCACCGCATCATCGACGGAAAAGAAAGCGTAAGTTTTCTCGTGAAGGTGAAAGAGATGCTGGAGAATCCGGTGAAGATTTTGTTTGGAGGGAAGAGTGCGGAGGAGATTATATTGGGGCTGTAGGAATCCTTTTCTACCGCGCAACCACAAACCGCTCCGCAGTAATCACCTGCGAGTCGTCAACCACTTTACACACATACGCCCCATTCGCCAGTAAAGAAAGATCAACGATCTGCGATGGAACACCGTCTGCAACCTGTTCAAGAAGTACCAGACGCCCCGTTGCATCGTAAATTTCAATACGCCGATTCACGCCGGGAGCATTGAACAGCACTCTCAATTCATTTTGTGCCGGATTCGGAAACACACGTACGTCTATCGTTTGCAACTCATCCACGCCCGTTGAAATGCACTGCAAATACGTCCTGTCGTTCCAGTACGTATAGTTGATCACGCCGTACTGCAGTGGTGTGAACGTGGTGCGGCAAACTTTTCGCGAATACGACATGATATTTGATACATCCGGCTGATACATCATGCTGTTCGCGTCCATCGCTGTTCCGGTGTACATGCACGCGGTATCAACCAGTCCGGAAAGACTGGGATCTGCTGGCGTATCGCAAATCAGGTCGCCTTCAGTGGAACAGTTCGAGCCGTCCACCAGTTCATCGGGCGATCCTCCGTGCGTGTGCATGAGCCCCATGTAGTGACCGATCTCGTGTGCGAGCGTACTTCCGTTCGTCGCGCAGTTGCCCGCAATGAAACACGCATCCGGTCCACCGGGGAACCATGCGTATCCGCAAACGGGTGTAAAGTTTAACGCAACCGTATTGGCGAAATACAAATTGAGAACGTTGGGCGTAAAATGATTGGTAAGGAGCAATGCCTGGTCAGTGGAAGATTCATAATCGTACATGGTGTCCTCATCGATCATTTCCGCTGCAATACATTCGATGAAAATCAATCCGGCGTTCGCATAATAATAATTAACCGAATCAAGTTCCGTTTGAATGTCCTGCAAGGTGAGCGCGGAATTTCCATTCGATTCGCGCAGAAGATGAATATGCACAGGCACGATAATCAGTCCACCGGAAATCCGCGTGGTTTGTACAGCCGCCATTCGTTGTACAAGCGTTTCGGCGTAGCCTGGTGGTGTAACAGTACCGCAATCGTTCTGTGCAACGACAGAACAAGTCAACGCAAGGATCGCAACAAGGGTCAGGAAATGTCTCATGATTGGTAAATATACGAAATCGGCATTGTATGATTTTAAAACCCAGCCGCTGATTTCGCAGATTCCGCTGATCCAAAACCGGGCAAAAATTTGCACGATTTAATTCGTACGGAGAAGAGTTGCAGCAAATTAGGCCCGATTGTTTCAGGAGCTAAACGATGATAATTTTTTAAGAATTGCAGCGCGTGGAATCTGCAAAATCTGCGGCAAAAAAAACAATCAACGCGTGATCCCAGCGATGAAAGGATCAAGAGAGACCCAATCCTGACTTTCATCCACCGATTCGGTATCTTTGCCCGCTATGAATTCTGCCGAAATTGATCAGTGGCTCAATGCCAATAAAGAGGTCTGGGACAAACGTACCGCAAGTCATTTGTCTTCTGATTTCTACGATATGAAATCATTTCTCGAAGGGAAATCTTCGTTAAATGCTTACGAACGCGACATTCTGCAGGAAGCAAAAGGCAAATCGCTGTTGCATCTTCAATGTCACTTCGGGCAGGATTCATTGTCGCTCGCGCGCCTGGGATTCCGGGTAACCGGTGTTGACTTTGCCGAAACTGCTATTGCAGCTGCGAAAAATCTGAATGAGCAACTTGACCTGGATGCAAAATTTGTATGCTGCAACGTTTACGACACGCGACAATATATCACCGAAAAATTCGATGTGGTCTTTACGTCTTACGGAACAATCGGGTGGTTACCCGATCTTCAACCCTGGGCGAAAGTTGTGAGCGATTCACTGAAACCCGGTGGCGCATTTGTGATGTGCGAATTTCATCCGTACGTCTGGATGCTCGACGAAGAATTCCGCACGATCAAATACAGTTACTTCAATGACGCTGTGATTGAATCGGAAGTTACCGGCAGCTACGCATCGCCCAAAGACCTTCATAAACCCATGACCGAGTTTGGGTGGAACCATCCTTTCACGGATTTATTTTCAGCGCTGATCGCAAACGGACTGCAACTGGAAATCTTCCGCGAGTACAACGGTTCGCCGTACAATTGTTTTCCCAATATGGAATTGCATCCCGATGGTTTGTACCGTTTCAAAGAGTGGGAGCAAAAATTCCATTGGTGTATGGTGTGCGTTTCCGGAAACCGTAACTTATTTTTCACCGCGGAGGCGCAGAGCCGCGGAGCCCCAAACTTTTAAGCAAGTAATGGTCGCGGAGAAGAAACTCTGCGACCATTGCCGACTCAAAACATCAAAACGCTCCGCGCCTCTGCGCCTCCGCGGTAATATTTTAGAACCTTGCGCTACATCTGTTCTGCTTCACATTACTGATTACTTTTACATCCGTGAACGACGTCTTCAACCGCATCGCCAGTTGGTTCTATCCCGTCCGCATCGACAAGGTGCGCGGCGAACTCGGTCATTCGCTGGAAGTAAACCTCTACCAGGGCAAACTTGTTCTCGACACGGAAAATGTAAACTACTCCTACGGTTCTCTCCAGGATGTTTTTGATCATGCGTTTACGCGAACCGGTTTGTACGACACACATATGACCAACGCGCTCATTCTTGGTTTCGGAAGCGGGAGTGTTGCCGGCCTGCTGCTGGAGAAATGCGATCCGGAAATAATCATCACCGGTGTAGAAGCAGACACGGAAGTAATTCGCCTGGCGATGCAGTATTTCCCGGTTGCACGAAAATCAAACGTCACAATTATCCACGATGACGTCACGTTGTTTGTACGCACGCACAAAAACACGTACGATCTTATTGTTGTTGATGTTTTTGTTGAAGACCGTGTTCCGGAAAATTGCCAGGAGCGGGATTTTCTACAGCGCGTAAAAAAATTGCTGAACGCAAACGGCAAAGTCTACTTCAATAAAATGGTTGAAACCAGCCGGCGCAATTCACCCGATCCGCTCGAAAAACAATTGCGTTCTGTTTTTGGTTCCGTAACCGACGTACATGTTCACCGGGAAGGTTCGGGTAATCATGTGTATATGTGCAAGTGAATTTATTTCCCCATAGGATGATACCAGATCCATCGGATACGGGCGTTGCGCATGGAGACGCGGTTGTCGTACGCTGCCACAAGAACGGAAATCACTACGGGTGAACTAAACTCTTTCGGTTCGAATTGGAAGTTGTACCGTCCCCGCTGGTAATGTCCCAACCCGGTCTCCGCAAAATGCATAGCGGGCCGTTGATGTTCATAATACAAGTGCTCGCTTCCCGACTCTTTGATCTGAACAGCGATTGTAGAAGTCATGTCGCGCGTAAAGGTTCCATCAAACTCGAGCTGCAGTATGCTCGCCTGGATCAAGGGTGACCAATCTTCGATGGTGTCGCGCCACACCTCGGTGAATGTATTTAGTCCAACCTCCCGGTCGCCGATGATCATACTATCCAGCGGAGTATAACTCCATCTTTCGGTCAGCCAGAAATCCGGTTTCCACAAGTATCCGCGAAACTGTTCATCCGTTTCCAGGAACACCTCCCAGTATTTTTCCTTGTTCATACTTGTCCAGTGCAAGACAAATTGCTTGTACTGCCAGGTCTGCACTATGCCCACTGGTATCGCTAAAGATGCGACAACGATGCACGATGCAGCGAGATACCACCGCACCTGGTTCATGAACAGGGCAAACGGAAGAAGAAACAGCGGAACGAATTCAATCATTGGACGGCAACCGAAACTTGCGCCGTAAAACCAGACATACCACGATGAAAAAACAAAAACGATAAGCAGCAATGGCACAAACCAGGTGAAAAATGTCCAGAACTTTCCTTTGACCAGCCAGTAAATAATTCCAGGAACGCACACCAGTAAAACAGGTGCGTACACGAACATTCCCCGCTGGTAGCTGAACAGGAAGTCGATGATATGAGATTCAGAGAATATAAAAGTTTCTGTGCCGTAGGAATACACAATCCATTCCCCGGTTTGAATGTACCACAGCATGCATTGCACGTTCACGGTAAAAAGTAAAATCACGAACGCGATGATCGCCGTGCGATAATCTTTGAAAAACGATTTGAACCGCTGAAGCAACAACGGGTACGAATCAGCAAGAAACGGAACGAACAGCACAACCATGACATTCACCTGCCTGAGGAGAAAAATCAATCCCAGCAGCGCGAAAGCGAAATACAATTGTTTTGCTTTTCCTTCGCGGAGATACATGCGACTGCAATAGAGGAAGGCTGTGATTGCAAACAACGAATACACGTGACTGAACGCGGCATCATCGTTGACGTAATTCAGAACCGGTGTGGCCACGATGGCAAACAACTGGCAGGCAAAAATAATTCCCGCTTTTATGGAGTACGTTTCGAGAAATTTCCGGAAGAAGAATGCGAACAGGAAAAGATAAAAAACAGCTGCGTAAAAAACATAGCGTTGGTAAACCGGTGAATAACCATCTGCTTCAGCCGCGTCGGCCTGTATATGCGCCGCGAGAAAAAAGGGAGAAATGAGAATGGCTGTACCGCACGTGTATTTATCGAGATACGTTTCGCCGTACTTGACATAGTACTGTTCTTTCAGTGCCTTGCGCGAAGTTGTTTCTGAAATTTTACTGTCATCAAGATCGTGGTGAATAAACAGGGCAGGCAGGTAGTCGTAGTAACCAACACCATCGGCGTTGATTGTCCGCTCTGCTCTTTGTGTATAGTTATTGATCACAAACAGCAGGACGAAAATGGCGAGGATATCTCCGGCGACACCACGGAACTTGTTTAGATGTTTGTTGTAACCGGGAACTTTCACGTGCCAAAGATAGCAAACCAGTGCGCAGTGGGTGACGACTGCGCACTGCGTACTGATATTTATTGCGCACTACTTATTCGGCTGTTTCCCTTCCCACTTATCCATAATCACACCTTCCTTGATCGGGCGGAATGCCGTTCTCCGGTTCTTCTG
>DATHKF010000383.1:0-3973 GCA_035489505.1 Bacteroidia bacterium
CTGCTCACGATCCTGTGGTCGATTTCACCGAACGTGAATGCAAGTATTCTACCGTATACCGATTGTATCAACTTTGCATTCCAGCAAACCACAGCGATGGTTCATCAGACCGGTTGGTATACCGTCACGGGTACGCTCATACGAGTCAGTGCATGCGGGAACGATACAACTATTTTCACGCACAACTATTACATCGAGGTACTGCCTTCCCCGCCACCGATTATTTTCAATCTCGTGATTACGGGAGACACAATTGTTTGCCCGGGCGATTCTTCAATGCTCGTGGTGACTGGCGGATTTGATTACACCTGGAACTCGGGGCAGGAAGATGATACGATTTACGTCACACAATCGGGCACATACACCGTGTACTGCATCGACACCACGTACAACTCACTCGGTTGTTTTACGATAAGTAGTGGAATTACGTCCATCGACATTACGGTAACACCGCAGCCGGTAATTACACTGTATCCATCGAATGGTGTGATCTGTCCGGGAGATTCTGTGCTTGCCGTCGCTTCCGGAGTCGGAGATTTTGTGTGGCAAGGTCCCAACGGACCAATTCCGGGCAATACGGATTCGATATGGTTTACTTCTCCGGGAACGTATTATTGTGTCGTCACTTCACCTGACAGTTGCGAATTGCTTTCGAACACAGTGAACATCCAGCAGTACAACACGCCGGCGATCCAGGCTTCACCTGCAGCAATCATTTGTCCCGGTGATTCCGTGACACTTTCACTCATCGCGAGCAACGGAAGTTTTGTTGCGTGGTTACCGCCGCTCAGCGGAAGCGGCCTGACGAACGTTGTCACCAGTGCGGGAACGTATGGCGTCTCCGTTCAGGGTTGCAGCATCATTACCACGGCGTGGATTACGATCGTGCCTACGAATGTGAGTGCCTTGATCACTCCGCTTTCCAATCTCACAGTTTGTGAAGGAGATTCCATTTTGCTCGGTGCAAATCCGGGAATGGATTCTTACAACTGGCAGCCGGGAAATTCACCGGACTCGCTCACGTATGTGTTTGTGACCGGCGATTACGTACTCACGACTTCCGATAGCGGAGGATGTGAAGCGCGCGACACTATTGAAATTGAATTCGTGCAAAACCAGTTGCAACCACCGTTGGTGTCTGATACGGTTGTTTGTCGCGGAATGCCTTTCTCGCTTTACGGAACGGGAAGTTCAACGCTCAACTGGTATACAGTTGGAGGAAACTACCTGGCCACCGGGAACGAACTGAACCAACCGATCGGTGTGCAAACAGACACTACGTTTTACGTGCTTGTGAATGACGGTATTTGTCGTAGCACGCTTTCACCAGTGAACGTGGATGTGGAAGAATGTCCACCGTTGACACCCAATGTATTTTCTCCGAATGGTGATGGCACGAATGATGTGTTCACACTTTACGAACCGGAAGCGCTCGCCATTCACGTGTGGATTTACGACCGCTGGGGCGTGCTCATTTACGAGTACACGGACCTTTACGGATTCTGGGACGGCACATACCGCGTAACGGGTGAGATGTGTACGGATGGTGTGTACTACTGGGTGGCCGAGATGAATTTCGTGGATGGTGCGAAGAGCAAGACGGGGTTTGTGCATTTGCTCCGGAACGCGCAATAACCAAGCGAAAAAAATTAACCGCGGAGGCGCAGAGGCGCGGAGTTGTGGTTACTCAGGAAGCGGAGAACGCAAAGTCTCTGCGTCTCAGCGCCTCTGCGGTGAAAAACTAAATGGTGGTTTTGATACTCAACTCCTTCAACTGCTTCTCATCAATCACACTCGGCGAATCAATCATCACATCTCTTCCGGAATTATTTTTCGGGAAGGCGATGAAATCGCGGATAGAATCTGCGCCACCGAAAAGTGAACACAAACGATCGAAGCCGAATGCAATTCCGCCATGCGGAGGCGCGCCGTACTCAAACGCGTTCATCAGGAAGCCGAATTGAGCCTGCGCTTCTTCGGTAGTGAAGCCGAGTGTTTCAAACATCTTCGCCTGGAGATCGCGGTCGAAAATACGGATGGAACCACCACCCACTTCAACACCGTTGATCACCATGTCGTATGCGTTGGCGCGGATGGAACCGAATTGGGTTTTGTCAGACAGCTTCGCGATATCTTCCGGCCACGGTGACGTGAACGGGTGGTGCATCGCAAACCAGCGGTCGTGTTCTTCGTTGTATTCGAGCAATGGAAAATCGATCACCCAGAGACACGAGAATTTATTTTTATCGCGCAGCCCGAGCTGTGTTCCCATTTCGAGACGCAGTTCAGAAAGCGCTTTGCGTGTTTTGTCTTTTCCGCCGGCCATCACGAGCATCAGATCGCCCGGTTCAGCGCCGAATGCAGCGACCCACTTTTTCAGTTCTTCTTCGTTGTAGAATTTATCCACCGAAGATTTGATTGTACCGTCGGCATTGTACCGCGCATACACCAAACCGGTAGCGCCGATCTGCGGACGTTTCATAAATTCAGTGAGCTCATCAAGTTGTTTGCGTGTATATCCTGCTGCGCCTTTCGCACAGATTCCCACAACGAGTTCGGCATCATCAAAAACTTTGAATGCTTTTCCTTTCACAACGTCGTTGAGTTCCACGAACTTCATTTCAAAACGCGTGTCGGGTTTATCGTTGCCATAAAACTTCGCAGCATCTTCATAACTCATGTGCGGTAAAGTTCCGATGTCAACGCCCTTCACCGATTTGAAAAGATGGCTGATGAGTCCTTCGAACATTTCAAGAATATCGGCGCGCTCAACAAAACTCATCTCGCAGTCGATCTGTGTGAACTCCGGCTGACGGTCTGCGCGCAGATCCTCATCGCGGAAACATTTCACGATCTGGAAATAACGGTCCATGCCCGCCACCATGAGCAGTTGCTTGAACGTTTGCGGCGATTGCGGCAACGCGTAAAACTGTCCGGGATTCATGCGCGAAGGCACCACAAAATCGCGCGCGCCTTCGGGAGTTGATTTGATCAAAACAGGAGTTTCTACTTCAATGAAATCCTGGTTGCTGAGATACTGGCGTGTTTCCTGCGCGAGTTTATGACGGAGCAATAAACTTTCGCGAACGGGATTGCGACGGATATCGAGGTAGCGGTATTTCATCCGGAGATCGTCGCCGCCATCTGTTTCATCTTCGATGGTGAACGGAGGTGTTTTCGCTGTGTTGAGTATTTTGATGGAGTCGACAACGATCTCGATATCTCCCGTTGCTATTTTCGGATTTTTATTTTCGCGTTCACGAACCTTCCCAACGATCTGTACAACATATTCGCGGTTGAGTTTTTGCGCTTCAGCGCCAAGCTCAGCATTCGTCGCCATGTTGAACGCGAGTTGCGTAATTCCATACCGGTCGCGGAGATCAACGAACGTGAGTCCGCCAAAATCGCGTGAAGTCTGCACCCAACCAGCGAGTGTGACTTGTTTACCAGCATCAGGAAGGCGCAATTCGCCGCAGGTGTGTGATCGAAGCATAAGGTGTGTTGTATTGGACAGCAAAAGTACGAAATGGTTCCGGGTTAAAGAGTTTCGGGTTTCGCCTGCGGCAGCAAGGATTCTTTTAATTGCCCTTTCACTTCGTTCAAGGGACATGTGACTCCTCCGGAGTCAATAGGGTTTCACGACCCCAGCGGGGTCGCATGTCCCTTGAACGAAGTGAAAGGGACACATTCCTTGCTGCCGCAGGCGTAATCCACAAACTCCGAAACCATTCGTATATTTCCGAAACGCAACCCCGCCTCTTGAAAACCGGCTTCATTTTCATTCTTTTGTTTCTAATGAATTTGCCGGAACTGGCAGCGCAGGATACTCTTGCTCCGCGACCGCGTTCATTCAACATCTATGCAGAAATCGGCGGGAACGGTGGAGTATACTCGATCAATTTCCGGAAGAAAATCAGGAAAATCACGAGACTGGATTTTTACTGGAGCGCAGGATTATCGGTATTGCCGCGAG
>DATHKF010000384.1:0-2459 GCA_035489505.1 Bacteroidia bacterium
AAACCTGACGTTAAAATATCACGAGCAGAATAAGGCGTACCTTGAAATGTATGAGTACGATGCACAGGGAAATGTGATTAAAAGCAGCAACCTGTCAGGTAACATCATGTTCACGTACTCCTTCCAGCGGAAGTACGACAGTACCGGCACCGTTAATACCGAAACGACTATCACTCCTCCTGATGATCTGATCAGGTATACGTACGACAACACCGGGAACTGCATCCGCCTGGATTACTACTCATCACCTGTTTACAAACCGGAAATCTGCTCTAAATACTACTTCACGTACAACGAACAGAACCAAATGACACAGTCCGCGTTCCACCTCGAGAACGACACCCTGTACAATATGTACAAGTGGGAATATGATTCCGCTGGTCATTGCACCCGGGAAATGTACATTCTTGCAGGCGATACCAGTTTGATCACGCAACATACCTACGACAGCCTGGGAAATCGCATTGAGACCATTGAGTATGGATTATTTTCATCCTATTACAAACGTACAACGTACAACAGCCAGGGATTGATTGACCACGTGATCGAGTATGATCAATACCGAAAGAGATTGGTGTATTACCGGTATGTGTATTCGTTTTACTGATCGGATGAAGAAAACATTCTCAGCTGTATTGATTTTAATTTCGTGCATGTCTTGTGCTGTTTGTGCGCAATCGGTTCCGCTGACCAGTTTCCATGAAACGAAATTGCCTGCGTATGGTACCGGGAATCTCTATGACCTGAATCACTCTCCGCTTTCATTTGATGTAAGTAATGTTGCTGATACTCTCGCTGTAACCCGCACACCAAGATCGAGCCGTTCCCCGGGAATAGAATTTATTCTTCCACAAGGAAAACTGGTTGGAACCGATCATGGAGAATGGATTGGCTCTCTGAAATTTACCCCGGCAGATACAACCCGGGATTCCATCGAAATACTTCGCGCAAATATTCTTTTCATTTTTCAATGCGAAAAACAAATCTACATTGTCGAAGGATTGGAGCACATGGGCGAGTCTCATGGTACTCTTTTCCGGCTGGATACGTTGAACGGAATATTTACACTGGTAACCATACAGCATTTCGATTCCGCTCCTGACGCCTGCGCAGTACAGAATGATTCCATTTTTCTTCTGGCCGGCTCTGCTCTATTCCTGGTGCATGACTCCGTGAAAGAGGTCGTTGGCAGTTTTAACTTTGACCCGACCTCCATTGCAATGACCGACGCCCGGACCATGTATATTGGAATGCATGGCGCTTATGCCCGGTTTGATTTAGTATCCAAACAAATAGTGTACTTCGTATACAAGGAAAACTGAACCGAAATTATGGAATCCGTCATTGAACTGCGTCATTAAAGTCATGAAAAGCATTTGCATTCTTCTCTGCGCCATCTCGCTCCTGATGCATTCCTGCACCACCAGCAATCCATCGGCCGAATCAGATGCGACGATCAATGCTGGAAACAAAATCATTCCGGATGCGCTGCGAAAGAATGTACAGTTCACATGCTCTGCCACGATTTGGGGAACAGTTCAGAAATGGACTGAAGTTTCCGCCACATTGTACAATAACAATTCCGATACCGCGTGTTTTCTGACCAGCACCTGCGACGGTGATCAATACTGGTTGAGTTACGACACCAGTAAAATCCAATTGAGCCCCATGATGCAATGCAATGCCAGTTATCCCCGGCTCGTTCAAATACCACCGCACGGGCAATACGATTTCAAGGCTCATTTTGCATCCAAAACTCAGGCAGATAGCCTGACGCTGGGATTCTACCTGCATCTGACAGAGAAAGACAAAGATTTGAGTGCATTAAACGTGAGCGATTGTTCGGAATTGATCCGCCGGAAGCACAACCTCGTCTGGGCTGCGAAAATTCCTGTGAAACAACCGGAATAAGGTGTGTAAATAATAGCTTGTTTTCACTGAACCTTTTGTTTCCTGGAGTGTACTCCAATTGCACACACCGCGCTACCACCATGCCCAACCTAAGAACAACGCTCTGCATTTTTGTTTTCCTATTGACCGTTCCGCTCTCTGCCCAGCAATTCAACTGGATCCAGAAGATCGACGGCGAACGCTGCGAAACCGCAACAGACATGGCGTTCACTCCTGAAGAAGACGTGATCGTTACCGGTATTTACGAAGACAAAGGCGGCGTAACGTTTGAATCGTCTGACGGAAAAAACAAATCTTTCGCTTCCGACCAGGATTCATTTGCGTATTCGCACTCCACGCTTTTTATCACGCGGTATTCTCCCGACGGAAAAGTGAAGTGGACGATCAACGCGTTTGCAGAAAACGGAATTCATCCCTGGGACATGAAATGCGATAAAGGCGGCAACATCGTTGTCGCAGGAAATTTTCGCGGCGTTGCAGAGTTTCATTCCACGGACGGAAAAGTGAAGTCCATTTTCGGAATGCCCGGATACCACCACAATGAAGGG
>DATHKF010000385.1:0-4412 GCA_035489505.1 Bacteroidia bacterium
CCATTCCACAAATCTTAACTGATTCCAAACTGCGATACCACCGTAATTACCCAAAAACAAAAAGTTGATCCGCGTTTCATATCTTTAAGCATGAAACACCTGATTCTGCTTTTCTTTCTCTTCGGATTTTTCACACCAGCCATTTCACAACAATCTCCCGACTGCCAGGTGGCGAAAATCACTGTGTACACCAACATTCTCAAACGGGGCGGAAATCCTTCGTACCAACCATCCGGCGACAGCATTGTCTACCAGAAAAACTTTTTCAACTGGAGCAGTTTCATTCTCAGCACCGAAGTTTTTGTTTCCGATACCGGGATGACTGGCGCTTCATGTCTCACCTGCGACACGGCACTTTTGCCACAAGGTATCCGTCACGATAAACACAAAGGCAACGCAGAGTATCATCCAGGCGGTAATTACATTTTATTTACTTCCGAGAATGAAAACGGTGCGCATCAGCCCTGGAATCTCCCCGGAGCGGGAACCGACAATGACATTTTCATCATGGATGTTTCCGGAACGCAATTCTGGAGAATGACCAACATTCCTGCAGGACACGGAATTTTGCATCCGGCATTTTCCGCTGACGGAACAAAATTGTTCTGGGCCGAAATGTATTACTCCACTATTTTTCCCGCGCAGGGAGAAGAATATGGTTTGTGGGAAATGAAAATGGCCGACTTCGATGTCTCTACCGGAACGCCGCAGATTTCCAACATCGTTACATTCACTCCACGCGATTCGGTGTGGTACGAGCCCCACTCCTTCTCTCCCGATGGACAAGCCATCTCTTTCACTTCGCACCAGGAAGACAGCAGTGCTATTTACGGCGACATCACGGTGATGAATGTTTCCGATATCGGCACAAGCAATTTCACACTGCTCACCAACACACCGTTCATTCACGATGAACATTCGCATTGGTCGCCTGATGGAAATAAAATTTCGTGGATGTCGGGAACGTTTGTCGGCGGACTCGGTTCGTACAGTACGGAACTGTATCTCATGGACGCGAACGGTGCAAACCAGCAACGACTCACGTTTTTCACCGATCCAACGCGTGCCGAATACATACAGGACACCGTTGTGGTTGCCGATCATTACTGGTCGCCCGATGGAAGAAGAATATTTGGCTTCGTGCATTTTATTGACAGCACCGGATGGCCATCGGAATTGTACCAGCTGGAATTTGTAGGTCCGTGCGGAATGAATCCAACTTCGGTTGTGCCAACAGCGAAACCGGTTTCGCAGGTTGAAGCAACTCCTAATCCCGCCAGCAACCAGCTTGCCATTTCGTTCACAGGAGTACAGCGCGGTGAATTTCAATACACGATGTACAATGTGTTCGGTGAAATGGTACTGACCGGACAACAGCAATCGTCTTCGGCAACACTGGACATTTCCGTACTCGCTCCGGGAATATATTTTCTTCACCTCACTGCTCCCGGCGAAGTGATTTACGATCAGAAAATAATGATCGCCCGCTGATCCATCCGCGATAATCCAAACAAACAGCCATCAACCTATGAGTTATTTCAATCCGGCATTTGTAAAATTTTTCAAAGACTTGTCGAAGAACAATTCCACCGCGTGGTTCAATGACAACAGGAAAACGTATGAAAACGAAGTCAAGAAACCATTCGCCGTCTTCGTGGATGAACTCATCGGCCGTATTCAAAAACACGATCCTTCGGTGAAGATCAAAGCCGGTGATGCAATAACGCGTATTAACAAAGACATCCGGTTTTCCAAAGACAAAATTCCTTAAAACACGTATGTGGGCGCGATCATTTCTCCGTACGGAAAAAAATCAAAAGAATATCCCGGCATATACATACAGCTGGGTGCAGATAAGATTGCGGTTTTCGGCGGAGCGTACATGCTGGAGAAAGATAACCTGCAGAAAGTACGCAAACTGATTGCGAAAAATCCGGCAACCTTTCACAAAGTGATCGATGCGGCTTCTTTCAAAAAGAAGTTTGGATCCATCCAGGGAGAAAAGAACAAAGTTCTTCCGCCGGAATTCAAGACGCTCGTTGAAAAAGAACCGTTAATAGCCAACAAAAGTTTTTTCTTCATGGCGGAACTTGACGCAAAGCTGGTTACTTCGGATAAACTGATGGCGACGATCGTTGATTATTGCGTGGCGGGCAAACCGGTGAACGATTATTTGATTGGGGCGCTGAAATAACCCTTGGACACCCTTCACAACCCTCAAAGGCATATAGGGCTTTGAGGGTTGTGAAGGGTCTTAACCCTGCAATGGCTAATAACCTTTTCAGGGTTAAGACCCTTGCGCCATTTTTCGTAACTTCCCAATTAAAATCAATCCCTTAATTATGCTCCGCTTTCTTTTTGGCCTGCTTCTGCTGCCTGTACTTTCTTTCGCCCAGGATACGCATCCTTTTGTGTATTCGGTAGCCACATCGGGTGTGCCCTGTACGTGGAAAGTTGAGACAAAAGATTCTGCGTTGAATGGAAAATGTTTGTTGCGGTTTGTTGTAACGAACACCGCCGGCGTTCCTTTGCAATCGGCAGACATCGTGGTAAAAAACAAAGACAGGAAAAAGAAACACGATACGCTCATTCATTCGGATGCGAATGGAGTTGTATCCATCACATACCCGGCCGACACATTGTACATGATCGGGTATGCGAAAGGGTACGGCGAGATCCGCACGGAGCACATCCCTTGTAAAGCCAACTCGGTTTCAACATTTGCTTTTTCATTGGGAAAATCCAATTTCCGTGTGGGTACACTTCACAGCAAACGCGAACTTATGCCTGCTGAACGCGATGCCATCGTAACCGATCTGAACCTGGGCCGTGAGCATGAATTAATCCAGAATAAAACATGCTACGTGGTTTGGGATATTTGAAATACCACAGCATCTGACGACTCAAACCCCTTGATAACACCTGCATGAAACAACTCTACATCGCGCGATTGCCACTGACGCTGATACCGACACTGATCCTGACACTGATATTCTTATCACCGTCAACTTCCCTCCTCGCCCAAGTCTCCCCTTTGATGACCACCACCTGGAATCAAACCTGTTACTACAACGACTCGTGTCCAGTGGTTGGCGCCGGCGGTTCCTGCGGAAGAGCGTACACCGGTTGCAACGCAACCGCGATGGGACAAATTCTCAAGTACTACGCGTACCCGTCGACAGGATTGAGCGCGCATTGCAATTCCAACCTGCCCACACAGTGCGTTACGTTCTCTGCACAGACGTACAACTACGCGGCCATGCCCAACAACGTTACGTCGTCGAATGTGGAAGTGGCGAAGTTGTTGTATCATCTCGGTGCGGCCTGCGACATGCAATACAGCGGCACAAGTTCCAATTCGTTTTTCGATGCAACAGTGCTGAAACGGTATTTCGCATATTCGCCGCGCATGTACTCCACCGCCACGTTCATGTTTGCCACCACGCAGGATTTGATTGACGCGATCAAACTCGAACTTGATGCCGGCCGGGCCAGTCTACGCCAAAGGAGGAAGTCACTTTTACCTCATCGACGGTTACAACGCATCTGAGGTGAGTGACGGAGAACGTGAAGTAAATGTTTCGGGATTGAAGACGGGGATTTATGTCGTTATTGTTCACGCACGGGGAAATGTGATCATGCGGGAAATTGCGGTGCAGTAATCCTATTGTTCATAGCGGAATTCGCGGCAGGGATTTGATTTTAAATTAAACATATAAAAAAATAAAAATGAAGAAGGCAATTTCACTCTGTAGTTTATTGTTCAGCATCACCCTTTTTGCCCAAATACCCGCGTACGTTCCGCTGAGCGGGCTCCTCGCCTATTACCCTTTCAACGGAAATGCCAACGATGCCACCATCAACCTGCACAACGGAACCGTAATTGGCGCAACGCCTTCCGCAGACCGGTTTGGTAACCCGAATTCCGCCTACCTGTTTAACGGTACTTCAAATTACATCACGGTACCCAACGCAGCGCCGCTGTGTCTAAGTAACACCGACTTTACGATCAGCGTGTGGATCAACCAGGCCAATCTCGTTTCGTACGAAGAAGCCATCATTTCCAAGCGTACCACTGCCAGTCAAAGCGGGTACATGTTTAACATTGAAGGTCCATCACAGACCATACCGGGGGTAACCAATTTCATTGTGTCGGGAGGATTTGATCCGCGCGCATATTCCAACACACCCATTACATTGAATACCTGGCATCACATTCTGATCCTGTACACACTCAACAATCAAACGATCACCACATACATCGATGGAGCAATTAATTCGGTTGTAACCGGTATGCCGAGTCCGAGCGGTACAGGCACCTCCAATATTTTCATTGGCAATGACGCTGCGGGAAATCCCTATTACTACCATGGAAACATTGACGATATCGGAATGTGGAACCGTGCGCTTAC
>DATHKF010000386.1:0-6625 GCA_035489505.1 Bacteroidia bacterium
TCTGAACATGTTCCTCTACCAGGAGCGCCGGGAGCAATTCGTGAAAGACATGAAATCTGATTCCGCCACATTTGATCAAAAGCTTGCACTGGTCCAGGTGGAGAAACACCGTCTTGCCGAATTTCCGGTGACGCTCAGCGAAGATGATTACGATCTTCTGAATGTTCACACCCTGGATAGTGCGACAAAAAAATTCGAGTCCAATGTGTACATCCACCGTACCTGCGATGGAGAGTTGATCGCGACATTCATGATGGACCAGGCTTTTTTTGGTGATCACTACGCGATCATGTATTCAGAGCGAGCGCCGGAAAAATCGGAATACACGCAGTGGGATGAACACGGTCAGCCGCGCACCGCAGCCACCTACACCATTGAAGAATGTGAAGTGGAAAAGATTATTTCTCCGAACTGGTATTATGTGCGTATTGGTCAACCGGGAATGTTCGATCATCTTTTTGATGGGATGTTTGACTTTGGTTTTGGAGGAGGAGGTGGTGGTGGGACTGCGACGGGAGGGTGTAATTAATTTCTTGAGACCTTTGGACACCCTTGCTAACCCTGAAAGGCATATATGGCTTTCAGGGTTAGCAAGGGTTGGAAAAGGTGCGCAGGGGTATCCAAGGGTTGGACCTTTTTTACATCGGGGCGCAGAGGTGCCAACCCTGAAAAGGATAATAGCCCTTTGAGGGTTAGGACCCTTGCATCTGCGGAAGGGTGCAGAGGTGCCAACCCTGAAAAGGATAATAGCCCTTTGAGGGTTAGGACCCTTGCATGTGCGAAATGGCGCAGAGGTGCCAACGCTGAAAAGGATAATAGCCCTTTCAGCGTTAGGACCCTTGCGCCCCACAACCGTTTACAAACACTTACATCCGACTACAAACGACAACAAACGGATATCCCCGTTTTCTCTTTGCATCTTTGCATTCTGTTTATTTCATCATTTGAATGCTGAGACCTCAACTTTGTTATTTGTATTTTGTCGTTTGTATTTATGAGCACCTTTCCCCGTACCCAATGGACTTTGATCGCCCAACCCGCTAAAGAAGAAGCAGCGCGTTTGGCTGAAGAATTGAATTTCCCAATCGAACTCGCTTCCCTCCTGCTCCAACGCGGAATTCATTCCCGCGAAGAAGCCGAATTCTTTTTCAATCCTTCGCTGGAGAATCTACATGATCCGTTTGCGATGCGCGATATGGACAAAGCCGTTGCACGCATTCAACTCGCCCTGGGTGATAGAGAAAAAATTCTCGTGTACGGCGATTACGACGTCGACGGAACAACCGCCGTTGCATTGGTGTATTCCTACCTGCGCGATCTCGGTGCGAATTGCGGCTTCTACATTCCCGACCGCTACGCCGAAGGTTACGGAATTTCATTCGCGGGAATTGATCACGCGGCTGCCCATAATTTTTCACTCATCATTGCGCTCGACTGCGGAATCAAATCGCACGATAAAGTCAATTACGCCAATGAAAAGAAAATTGATTTTATCATCTGCGATCACCACAGGCCCGGCGAAACAATTCCGGATGCGGTGGCTGTGCTCGACCCGAAACGGAACGATTGTACATATCCGTACGATGAACTGTCGGGCTGCGGAATCGGGTTCAAACTCGTGCAGGCCCTGCATCAATCGTCGAACGGAGACTTTGCGGAAATTGCGCCGTACCTCGACCTGGTTGCCGTAAGTATCGCCGCCGACATTGTGCCGGTTACCGGGGAAAACCGCATTCTTGCCACGTTCGGGCTGAAGCAGATCAATGCCAATCCGCGCCCGGCGTTCAAAGCGCTTTTCAAAGTGGCCGGACTGAAAAAAGAAGTCACGATCTCCGATCTTGTTTTCACAGCAGCGCCGCGTATCAATGCAGCCGGACGTGTTCATCACGGAAGCGGTGCAGTAGAACTGCTCATTTCGCAGGATGCCGAACGTGCAGAAGAAACCGCGCTGGCTGTAAATAAAAACAATCTCGACCGTCGCGATTTCGACAAGACGATTACTTTGCATGCCGTGCAGATCATCACAGATGATGCGCGGTACACACAGCGAAAATCCACTGTGGTGTATCATCCCGAATGGCACAAGGGCGTTGTGGGCATCGTTGCATCACGGTTGATTGAACGCTGGTACCGTCCCACAATTGTACTCACGGGCAACGACGGAAAAGTAACTGGTTCTGCGCGTTCCGTTCGCGACTTCGACGTGTACGAAGCCATCGAAGCGTGCGGCGATTTGCTGATTCAATTCGGTGGACACAAATACGCAGCCGGTCTCACGTTAAAATCGGAAAATGTTGATGCATTCGTTGCGCGATTTGATGAAGAAGTTTCTGCGCGCATCACCGATGCACAACTGATTCCTGTCACCGAAATTGATCTTGAACTTTCACTCGACAGGATCAACGAAAATTTCTTCTCTATCCTGAAAAAATTTGCGCCATTTGGTCCGGGCAACATGAACCCGGTGTTTCGCACGCGCAACCTCGCCGACCGCGGCTGGGCACGCATCGTGGGTGATAATCATTTGAAATGCGATCTCATGCAACCGCCGAACAGAAATATTTTCTTCGGTGGAATTGGTTTTGGGATGGGGGAGTTTTTGGGTGCGATGCAAAACGGCGGGCTGTTCGAGGCGTGTTATGTGCTGGAGGAGAATGAGTGGAATGGGCGGGTGTCTATTCAGCTTGCGTTGAAAGACGTAGGTGCCCTATAGACGCAAAGCCGCAAAGAACGCAGAGTAAAAACGCAAAGATTTATTACCAATGAGTACCCAGGAAATTAATGAGCTATCCCGAAAGGTAATCGGCTGTTGCATTGAAGTTCATCGCACTGTAGGCCCAGGGCTGCTGGAAAAGTTTTATGAGAGAAGCCTTCTTCGTGAACTCGCATTGAATGGGATTTCAGCAAATTCACAGGTGCCCATACCGGCTCTGTACAAGGGAGAACCTGTTGGTCATGCGTACTATGCCGATATACTTGTGGAGGGAGAAATTGTCCTTGAGATTAAAGCGGCAGAAGAAATGCATCCCATATTTGAAGCTCAGCTACTCTCCTACTTGAAATTATCCAACAAGCGCCTGGGACTCGTAGTAAATTTCAATATGCCTCGTGCGGTCACCGGCATTAGAAGAGTAGTCAATCAACTATGATCATTTCTTTGCGCCTTCCTTCGCGCCCTTTGCGGCTTTGCGTCTATATCCGAACACCAACCACACACACATCATCAATCTGATCCAACCCACCCTTCCACGCATCAAACACCTCCGATATTTTCTGACCCTGTTCTTTCATCGGCAGACTCGCAGTTTCCGCTAACAATCCTTTCAATTGCCGCCCCTTGAATTTTTTCCCATGCGGGCCACCGAACTGATCCACGAAACCGTCGGATAAAAGATAGAGACGGTCGCCGGGTTCAACGTCAATTTCGTTGTTGGTGAACTGTTGCGTAATTTCTCCCATCAGTGCACCCACCGGCATACGGTCGGCCTGGATTTCGCTGAAGACATTTCCCTTCACCATCCAAAGCGAATTAAACGCTCCGGCGAATTCCACTTTTTTTCTTTTGCGGTCGATCGCGATCAGGCAAATATCCATTCCGTCTTTCACCACCTGCTCTTCGCTTCCCTGGTGAAGGATTTTATAGAGTTGCTTATTGATAAAATTCAGGATCAGTGAAGGTTTGTCTAATCCGTATACTGTTACAGCCTGGTCGAGCAGGTTGTGGCCCACAATGCTCATGAATGCGCCCGGCACACCGCGACCCGTACAATCCGCAACGGCAATCATCGTTTTTTCTCCCCACTCTTCTGCCCAGTAAAAATCGCCGCTCACAATATCTTTTGGGCGATAGAGAATAAACGAATCCGGGATCAGGCGATTGATGTGCGAGTCCGGCGGAAGAATAGATTCCTGGATGCGCTTCGCGTAATGAATACTGTCTGTGATTTCTTTGTTCTTCATCCCGATCAATACGTTCTGTTCTTCCAGCTTCGCCGAGATCCTCGTCTTCAAACGATACCGGTTCCAGAGAATAAAAAGAAACGCAATCGTCAGGATACCGATAATGGTTGCGAGTACAAATCCCCAGGTGAACGAACGCTTGAGTACTTTTTCTTTTTCGAGTTCGGCCTCCGCAATTTTTTTGTCTTTCGAAAGCACAATGATTTCCTTCGCGTTCTTCTCCGCGTTGTACTTCTCCTGCATTTCGGTAATCTGTTCCGATTTGAGGTCGTTGAAAATGGTGTCTTTTACTTCCGTGTACAATTTGTAGTACGACAAACTTTTCGCGAAGTCACCTTTCTTCTCGTACGCCAGGCTGAGGCCTTCATAAATTACTTTTTTCTCTTCGGGCAAACCCATTTCTTCGGCCAGCTGAAGTGCAATCGCGTATTCGAGAATCGCTTTGTCGAACTGTCCGCGTTTTTCATACACGCCGGCGATGTTGATGTGGCTGTGTGACTTGCCCCGGAGATCGTTGTATTTCTCCTGGATGTCGAGCGCTTTCTTGTGAAACGCCAGCGCTTCATCGAAGAGAATTCCGTTGTTGTTGTCGAGCACCGCAAGTTCCAGCGAAATGTTTCCGAGGTTGTTGTACGTTCCGGCAAGTCCCACTTCGAATATTTCGTTGCCCGGATTTTCACTCACCAGTTTCAACTGAATTTCTTCTGCACGTTCCTGGTACCGCTTGGCAATGTGAAACAATGAATCCGCATCTTTTGGTTTCTCATTCTGCCCGGCTTCCTGCGCAAGGTCATAATAGATAATGCCCACGTTGCCGTAACTGAACGCAAGACCGTTCATGTCGTTTCTCTTTTGCTTGATGGCGATCGAACGGAAGTGATACTGCAACGCTTCGAGGTGATTGCCCAACTCGTAATGCACCAGCGCGATGTTGTTGTACACCTTCGCCATGTTCAGCGAATCGTTTACCTGTTCGCGGTACTTGAGCGCGAGGAGATAATGCTTGAGTGCTTCCGGGTAATTCGCCTGGATGTAAAAAATAGTTCCTGCAGTATGCTGCGAACGCGCGATCTCTTTGGAATTTCCGTTTTTCGTGGCGAGTTCAATCGCCTGCATGGCGTACTCCACCGCTTTCGCCGGATCGGTATTCTTCAGTTCAAAACTCAGCTTGTTGCAAACGTCGATGCGGGTCGAATCCGGAATTTTTCCTTGCAGTATCTGTTCGAGACTGTCGCTCTTGTTTCCTGCGTGAAGGAGAATGGAATTCAAGAACAGAAACGTAAAGAATGCAGCGGTACGTAGGATCATAAAACGTGGGGGCGATCGAAGATACATAAAATGGCCGCAGAGGCGCAGAACCGCAAAGGAAAACGCAGAGTATATGGTGGCTCTTTTCCGGCCGTGTTTTTCTTTAATTAATAGTCTCGGCGCATTTCTCTGCGTCTCGGCGCCTCTGCGGCCATTTATCCATTTACAAATGTTTGTATACCGACTATTCGCCGACAACAACTGTATGTTTGTCGAAACTAATCGCAAAAATTTAAAATTATGACTGAACACGAAATGAATAATTTATCCCGAAAAATAATCGGATGTTGTATTGAAGTGCACAAAATACTTGGAGCGGGTCACCCGGAAGAATTCTACCAGCGAAGCCTGTTGCGCGAATTAGCACTTCAGGGAATTTCAGCCCAAACCCAGGTGGAGGTTCCGGTGGTGTATAAAGGCACAACGCTGGAGCATCCGTTCTTCATCGACATGTTGATTGAAGACACAATTATCGTGAACGTAAAAGCCGTCGATCAAATGAATCCGCTATTTGATGCGCAGCTTTTGTCCCATCTCAGAGTGGCGAACAAGCAACTCGGATTGGTGGTCAATTTTAATACGCCACGGGTCGTAGACGGTATTAAGCGCGTGGTCAACAACCTGTAGGCTTAGAGTTGGGAGTATGGAGACGGGAGGCCAAACCGATATCCTGCCGAAGCAGATATACGTTTTGTCTTCCTGATCAATCGCTTTTTTCCTGCGAAAGGGCTTCCCGCTACCTTCGGAGAGAAGTTGTGGTTTTATCAGGAAAATAATCCGAAAATGTTCTCCGGAGAACATGAGTCCAGCCTCCCGACTCCCCTCTCCGTTCTCCCAACTAAACGACGTAGTCGTTTACAAACGTTTAATACCGACTACCGCCACCAACTTTTCCCACATTTGCTTCCCTCCGTCAAAAGTGAAGGCGGACAGGACTTTTCAAAAACAAATGTTTCGCCGCTGCTGCATAATTTTTTTTCTGCTGACGTGTTCGTTTCCCGCAATGAACGCGCAGACATATCCCGTGCAACTCAGCGTGCAACTCGTTCCTCCATTCTCCGGCTATCTTCCCGATTACGCTTCTCCCGGCAACGACAACTTGCGCGTCTTCATCACCTTCACCGATTTTTCGCAGCCCACGTACAACGTCAAACTCAAATTCAAACTCACGGGCAACAACATCACCATCCAGAGTAAATCGTGGTACTACGCCGGACCATTTACCGTTGAACCCGGCGTGCCGCTCATGCTTACCGGCACTGATCTTTCGGGCATGCTCGCTTCAACCAATCTCGATTATTCGGGCCTCACGCTGCAGCAATACAACCAGGCCAAAGTTTTGCCCGAAGGTTTTTAC
>DATHKF010000387.1:0-3844 GCA_035489505.1 Bacteroidia bacterium
CGGATGGAAATGTATTGTTCTTTGCCAGCGACCGCGATGGCGGCCAGGGCGGAACCGACCTGTACATGGTGAGAAAACTGCCCAATGGAAAATGGTCGCTTGCCACGAACCTGGGTGGCGTGATCAATACGGCGTGGGGAGAAGATTTTCCGTTCATGGCACCCGATGGAAAGACGTTGTACTTTTCTTCGGAAGGTCACAACAGTATGGGTGGTTACGATTTGTTTTACACCATCTGGGACCAGGAGAACAATACATTCAGCACGCCAAAAAATATCGGTTACCCGATCAACAATACGGAGAACAACATGTCGATCTGCTACACCGAAGCGAATCGTGTAGCCTACATTTCCACCGTACGCGAAGGCGGCATGGGCGATCTCGATATCTGGCGCGTGGTGTTTAACGAAGTCCAGGAAAATTACTTTACACTCGTGAGTGGACAGATCATTGTTCCCGATCCCAGTGTATCGTATGCCGATATGATCATCTCGGTAACCAAAACCGAAACGCAGGAAGAATACGGCTCCTACAAACCCAATCCGCAAACGGGACGTTACGTGCTCGCTTTGCCACCGGGCAAATACGTGATGACGGTTGATGCCCCCGGCTGTGCGCAGAAGATTGAAACGCTGATTGTGTTTGATATTGGGCCTCAAGGAGAAATGAGTAAGGACGTCTTGCTGACGAAGTCTCCGTAGAGATAGACGCCAAGCCGCGAAGATCGCAAAGGAAGGCGCAAAGAAAATACCAAAAACGAAAAACGCAGGGAATTGATCTCTGCGTTTTTTCTTTGCGTGCTTTGCGGCTTTGCGTCTATCCTTACGACTGAATGCCGAGCTTCTGCATAATCTCATTACTCACCCCGGTATTCGAATATCCACCGTCGTGGTAAAGATTCTGCATGGTAACCATACGCGTAAGATCGGAGAACATCGATACGCAATAATCTGCGCAGGCTTCAGCGCTTGCATTTCCAAGCGGTGCAACCATGTCGGCGTAATCGTAGAAATCACCGAAGCCTTTGATCCCGCTTCCTGCAGTTGTTTTGGTCGGAGATTGTGAAATAGTGTTCACACGCACTTTCGCTTTCTTTCCGTAGTGATAACCGAATCCGCGTGCAATAGATTCCAGCATGGCTTTGGCATCGGCCATATCGGTATAGAACGGGTATGTGCGTTGTGCGGCGATGTACGACAAGGCGAGAATACTTCCCCACTCGTTCATCGCATCCATATTGTACGCCACGTTCATCATCTTGTGGAACGACATAGCGCTCACGTCGATGGACTTCATGTAGAAGTCGTTATTCAGTCCGGTGTACGGAATGTTTTTACGGATGTTCGCCGACATACCGATGGAATGCAATACGAAATCAATTTTTCCGCCCATGTGGTCCATAGAACCTTCGAAGAGCGCTTTAAGCTCATCCATGTTCGTAGCATCAGCAGGGAAAATTTTTGCGCCAGTCGCTTCGGCCAGCTTATTGATCTCTCCCATGCGCATAGCGATAGGAGCGTTTGTCAATGTAATTTGTGCGCCCTGCGCGTGACATTTTTCCGCCACTTTCCAGGCAATTGAATTGGCATCGAGAGCGCCGGAGATAATTCCGCGTTTTCCTTGGAGTAGATTGTGAGACATAGACAGGTTGTTAGGTGGGCAAATATACGGAAAGGATTTTGGGAGATTGGCTTCATTTTTGCCGGAGAGCGGGTAGATTTAGTAGGATAAATCCCCGTAATTATTTGTTATTTTTAATCTATGAAGCTGACGAAGCAAAAAGAGGAGCTTGCCAAACGAATTCTTGAGACAGAGGACAAGAATGTGATCAAATATATCCAGGCTATATTCGATAATGATGTGGACAAGTGGGAAGAAGAAATGCCCGAGTACGTAAAAAAATCAATTGAAAAGGGTCTTGCTGATGCTGATGCAGGGCGAACGATCTCAAACGCTGAAGCAAAGAAAAAAATTAAAAAGTGGTTAAAGAAGTAATTTGAACCGACCAATCCTTAATTACTTACCGTCGTGTTCTTGAATATCTTTTAGAATATTGGAGTGAGCAAGAAGCGGCCAATTTTGCGTTTGCAGCAGATAAGATCGTTGAACATATCCAGGTTCATCCGCGAATGTTTCGCAAGACTAAATACCCAAATGTTCACGAGGCCCTGATCACTCCACACAATCTCATGGTTTATAGGGTCAAAACAAAAACCCATTGAGATTATTACCATTTGGGATACGCGTCAAAATCCAAGACGAAAAAAATACTAATCCACGCATCATGAACAAAACAATTGCTTTACTGTTGATTCCATTTTCAATTGTGTTTTTCGCATTCTCCGGCGGCGAAAACTCAGGCACTATAGGCGTTTATGACGCCGACTCGGTACATACCGCCATGCCCCGTTATCATAGGGCGTTGATAGAATGCGCAAAACGGGATTCGGCACATCAAGTGGCCCTGGATACGCTACACGCCCGGCGGAAATATCGGGCTCGTGAATTAGAGGAAAATGAAAAAACGGATAGTCCGTTGGTACACGCATATCGTACGGCTCAACTAGCCGATGTGGATTCCACGATCGTTCACCTGATCAAGGCTGTGAAGGAAGATTCCATCAGCTACCGGCATGAACTCATGTACCCGGTGTATAAGATCACCAAAGATGCGGCAGAGCATCTTCGAAAAGAAAAGCAGTATGTTGCGGTGCTGCAAAAGAATGAACTTGATTCTTTCCGTACAGCAAATCCGGGAAAGTATGAGATTGTGAATGTGACCGGTGAGTTAATTACACGAACAAAATAAACACTGATGAAAATTCTGAAATCCGCTTTACTTTTTATTTTTCTTCTGGCATTCTCAGTGGTCACATTTGCCCGTCCGGGTAAACCTAAAAACCTTGCTTACTACAATGCGGATTCCATCATGCCGCTGATGAACCGTTTCAAAGCTAAAAACGACAGCATGAGCAGTTACAACCTGAAGATCCAGGCTACATTAACAAAGATGGAAGCTGAATACGAGGGTAAGTTAAAGGCGTTGAAAGCAGATTCAGCTGTTGTAACACCGGAATACTATGCCGTGCGGAAAGCGGAAGTAACAGCGCTGAGACAAAATTCCGATGCCTTTCGGGAAGCAGCAAAAGCAGAAAGTGTGGTATTAGATTCCATTCTTACTTCGTACATACTGATACGGATTCAGTCTGCGGCAGAACAAGCCATCAGGAAAACGAAATACAAAAAAGTGTATGAAGAAACCGTGGCGCGAAAAATGGCCGCTGCGCCCGGGGCAAACTATACGCTCGTTGACATCACAGACCTCGTGATCAAAGAACTGAGATACAATGGCGAGATACGGTAAGTTGATACGTTGTGCTATTGCATGTGCGGCTTCTCTCGTACTGATGCGCGCAGATATTTCCGCGCAAAACAAAACACAGCAACCCTCTCCCGCTCCATCAGCGGAGGACTGTATCATTGGTTTTTATGTGCGCGATTCTGTTGCCATGCAAATGCCCGGCTTTAAGCCCTGGTACGACAGCGTCCAACATGTTCAACTGCGCAAACAGGAATTACAGAAAAAATATTTCCTCGCCACGGATCGCTTGCTCACAGCCACTCCCGATTCCGGGGCAACAGTAACTCCGCAGCAACAGAGCGAATACAATGCTGCAAAAAAAGAAACCGAAACACTGAACGCCCGGATGCACGCAATGACCGACCAGATGTACCAGCTGTCGACCAAATACCTGGATCCATACTACGATAGCATTGCTCGAACCGCTGCCCGGATTTCCAAACAGCAGAACATGGCCTTTGTTTTTGAAATCGGAGAGAACCG
>DATHKF010000388.1:0-2613 GCA_035489505.1 Bacteroidia bacterium
TTTATCAGATGATTTCCGGTATGCGCAGAGTCCGTTGCGGGTTCCTATCCAAATCGTTCCGTCATTGTCTTCGGCAAGACTCAGGATAAAATTATCGCACAAAGAATTTGTATCGTTGGGAACGGTGCGGTAAACGGTGAATGCATAACCATCATACCGGTTTAATCCATCCTGCGTGCCCACCCAGATAAATCCATCGCGGTCCTGCAGAAATGCAGTGGCTGTGTTTTGCGACAAGCCCTGCTTCTGATCGAGATGCGAGAAGCGAAGTTCCTGTGCGATGAGCACAGATGACAACAAAAACATCCAGGCAGTGAGGGGCAGGCGCATGAGCAAAAATAGGTCATATACCGTATTCCACAGCCATTTGCGATTATGAACCTTTGTTGTGAAATCCATAACCCATGAAAAACAAACTTCTTCTTTTCGTCGCCACCGGTTTGATGCTCTCCTGTTTTCAATTGGGCGCGCAGAACGACGTGCAGTACAAAGTTACCCGCGACGATCCCAACGACATCTGTAATTTCTGGATGTTTCTTGATCCGTTCCAGATGGATGCTCCTCTGAAGAACATCGACGGCTTTTCTTTCAATACCGGAATTGCAGGCATTGGACTTGTACAAAAACGGTTTGGATTTGATTATGGTTTCCGTATTGGCACACTGACGTTCGGGAAATTAATGTCCGCAGAAGCTAAGCGCGCCATGCAGATCGAGGCAGGAGGTTTGTTCACACTCTCCGACCGGACCGCGACCAGAAGCAACACCAAAATCGTATTGTCGGTTACTGAGTCTACCAATGCCAATGGCGACAGAATAGAGACGACAAAATTTATCCGCATACCGGCACTGCGGAGAACGATAATTCACGCAAGAGGCGGCCTTTATTATAAACGCAATCCGTTTGGACGACCGGACGAAGAACTGGGCAGTGATATAGAAGGGAACCTTACTTCGGTAGGTGTATACCTGGGCATTTCACGCATGGGCGTAAGCAATGTATTTCTCAATACAAATACAGATGGCAAAGCATCCCGCTCGGGCATACTTCGCTTTTATGCCGATGTCATTTTCTGTCCGGTGCGAAAGTTTGAACCTTACGGACAGTCTTCTGCTGTTCCGGCATCGTTCAAAGTTTCGGGGCCGCTGGGTTTCCGGATAGGATTTTATGGAATGCCATGCGAGGACCGCGCAACTAAAAAGAAGAAAGCGCTTATGGCGGTAGGCGGTGAAGTGGGCATACGTCCGGGTGATGGCATTTACTGCACCGGAAGTTTTATGTTCACCCTCGTGCGAAGAAAAGCAAAAGTGTTCGGCTACGTAAGGCCGGCCGGTGTCAACGAAAAAGGACAGGAAATTGAAAAAGAGTAGTATGTCTTCCGCACGCACACTTCTTTTCCTGTTTCTCTTTGCACTGATCACCGCGTTCTGTGTGAAATCAGGATACGACAAAGTCATTCTCGGACAGGAAGTGAATGGTCCAACGAATGAATTGTGCCCATTGATTTCACCCGACGGAAAGAAATTATTTTTCATTCGCGAAGACCATCCGGCGAACAGCATGCACCCGGAGCATAGCCAGGACATCTGGATGTGTAAGCTCGATGAAAAAGGAAACTGGTCGGAAGCACGTCATCTCAATGCACCGTTCAACCAGCAATATTACAGCGCGATGATTGGGTTCAGCGCCGACGGAAACACGCGGTACATCAAAGGATTTTATTCCAAAGGAGAATACAAGGATGATGGATTCTCGTATTGCACATTGGGGAAAGAAGGTTGGAGCAATCCGGTAGGTATCAAAGTAAAAAATTACGAGAAGATGAATGAAGCGGGAACAACTGTTTCCAACTACATGCATTCATCCAACAATATCCTGCTGATGTCTTTCGTGCCGAAGAAAAAAAGAACACACGATATCTACGTGAGTTTCCGGAACGGAACAAATTCTTTTACAGAACCGGCAGGAATCGGATTGAACACGGATGCGTATGACGAATTCTCTCCGTATCTCGCAGCAGATGGTGTAACGCTTTATTTTTCTTCGGACCGTCCGGGTGGTTATGGCGACGGAGACATCTGGATGAGTCGTCGGCTCGACAGTACCTGGCAGAAATGGTCGGAACCCGTTAACATGGGGCCTGATATCAATACCAACACCTGGGATGCCTGGTATTCCATTGCCGCCGCAGGGGACGAAGCGTACCTTATCACGCAGAATGGCACCAACAAAGGCGATATCTGTAAAGTAAAATTGCGCGAAGAGGTGCGTCCGAGACCGGTGGTGCTCATCAGCGGAAAAGTGCTTGATCAGAAAACGGGTAAACCGGTGAGCGCGTCGATTATTTATCAGTTGTTACCCGAAGCGACCGGGGTAGGTAACGCCATCTCCAACGAAGAAACCGGCGAGTACCAGATTATTCTTCCGTATGGAAAAAATTACGGTTTCAATGCCGCTGCGGACGGATATTATGCCGTAAGCGAAAACATGGACCTGACCGATCTGACCGCGTACAAAGAAATTACGAAAGACCTTTATCTCGTTCCCATTGAGCAGGGACAGGTTGTCCGGTTGAACAATATTTTTTTCGAATTCGGAAAATCAACATTGAAA
>DATHKF010000389.1:0-8807 GCA_035489505.1 Bacteroidia bacterium
TCCGTGTTAATCTGTGCATTCTGTGTATTCCGTGTACCATTGAGTAACGCTTGAGCAACACAAATCGCGTAGCGATTCAATCCGTTAAAATCCTTTGGGTAACACGATCGCGCAGCGATCATCCGCGAAAATTCTTTTCAATCCGCGCCTTAAGCCATTCGACAAGCTCATGACAGGCTCCGCGAGGGGTCCGCGTTCCTATTAAGTTACGCATCGCGTAGCGAGAATAATCAGGAACAAATCATTTGAGCACAACCCTTCCCAGCTTCTTCGAAAATTCCCTCTTCGCTTCCACCAAACTCTTCTGCTTCTGAATGAGAATAAGCTGGTCCTCGTAATTTTCACTCTCGCGTAATTCTTTCTGCACATCAATGATCATCACTTCCAGCCGGCGCAACTGCAACGAATTAATCGCCGCGAGCGCAGCACGGTGCAACGCCTGGATTTCCTGGTGCACGTAAATGAAATGCCGCTCCCAGTTCGACAACAGGTACGGTGTAGTCACAAAATCGACCGTGACTTCGCACACCGTTTTATCGGCGTGATTCACAAAATAGTTGTGATCGAGCGCAACACCTTCGTGATGATGCTTCACGTAGTCTTCCATGATCTTCCGGTAGACTTCCGTTTCAAATGGAAATTGTTCGTGCTCGGTTTCCACCACGATAAAATCGGCAACCGTTCCTTCGATCTCCGCGGCATTGCCCTGTTCATCTTCACCAGTCATGGGAACAGGATGCGTTCCGTAATTCAGTAAGAGCCGGATGATCTCCCGCTCCTGGTATTCGGTCCGCGTTTTCTGTTCAACGATCGGTTGCTGTCCCTGCGGTGCAGCAAGATCGGGCACGAAATTCGAAGATTGCTCTTCAACAGGCCGCGCTTTATTCGTATCGTCTCTTTTCTTCTCGTAATTTTTCTTTCGCTGCTTGTTGAGTTCATTCAGCAACGTTTGCTCTTCGATGTTCAGGATGCGGCTGCAGTCTTTCACATACACACTGCGGGTAATCGCATCGGGGATCAGGGAAATGCTCGCAACAATATCATGAATGAGCGCCGACTTTTTGATCGGATCGTTTTTCGTATCGACAGAAAGTAATTCTGTTTTAAACGCAATGAAATCTTTCGTGTTTTCGCGGATGAAACTTTTGAATTCATCCGTGGTCACTTTCTTCGAATACGAATCCGGGTCGTCGTTATCAGGGAAGAGCAACACACGCACGTTCATTCCTTCTTCGAGAATGAGATCGATTCCGCGGAAGGAGGCTTTGATTCCCGCCGGATCGCCATCGTACAAAATCGTGATGTTGCTGGTGTACCTGCGGATCAAACGGATCTGTTCAACGGTCAACGCAGTTCCGGAAGATGCAACTACATTTTCAATTCCCGCCTGGTGCATCGCAAGAACGTCCGTGTATCCTTCCACGAGATAACACACATCGTCCTGGATGATTTGCTTCTTCGCGAAAAACAAACCGTACAGGACATTACTCTTGTGGTAAATATCTGTTTCCGGCGAGTTGATGTACTTCGCAATTTTCTTGTCGGTCGTGAGTGTGCGGCCACCAAATGCAATTACGCGACCGCTTGGATTGTGCACCGGGAAAATAATCCGCCCCTTGAAACGATCGAAAAACTTGTCTTTGTTTTCTTCGTTCTGGATGGTGAGTCCGGCTTTCACGAGATAGTCCAGTTTGTATCCCGCAGCGAGAGCAGCATCGGTCATATCACGCCAGGTGTCCGGCGAAAATCCGAGTTGAAATTTTTCAATGATATCGGGACGGAATCCACGCTCGCGGAAATATGAAAGCCCGATGGCTTTGCCTTGTTCGGTTTCGTGAAGATTTTTCGTGTAATGTTTTTGTGCAAACCCGCTCACGAGAAAAAGCGATTCGCGTTCATTGTCGCGTTCCTGCTGCTCGTCCGATTTTTTCTCCTCAACAATTTCGATGTTGTATTTCTTCGCGAGCCAGCGCAAAGCTTCCGGGTACGAAAGATGCTCGTGCTCCATCACGAAGTTCACGGAGTTTCCACCTTTCCCGCAACCGAAGCATTTGTAAATGCCGCGCGCAGGTGAAACGTTGAACGAAGGAGTTTTCTCGTTGTGAAACGGACAAAGCCCGATCATGTTCGATCCACGCTTTTTCAGCGACACGAACTCGCCAACCACCTCGTCTACACGGGCGGCATCAACAATGAGGTCGACGGTTTCTTTTGGGATCATTTTGGGAGGATGAAGTTACCAAAAACGAGGGTTGGTCGGACAGCCTTCCTAAATGAAAAACGGGCTGATTTCGTTGGAGTTGCAACGCTTGGAGTTATTTTTTTACCACACTTCACTTTGGACGGATTGTTCTTCGCTGAAAATGCAGATCACGCCGCACCAGAATTTCGTATGATTATACAAATCCAGTAATCCATGCATCCGCCAGATATGTATCCGGAACAGCAAATTGTACAATGAAGCTGATCGCTGCGGCCATTTGATCATGCACGTTTTTTAACAACGGCACCTGCTCTGCAGAACAGCCGTTTTCAGCTGACGCCCCGCTTCCCTCCCTGCATTTTCATTTACCTTTAACTCACATTTCATCACAAGCAAATTGTTTATGCGTTATCTCTTGCATATCTGTTTCGGACTGAGTTTTCTCCTCATTCCACAGCAATCACCCGCGCAGTTTTATGCTGAATGCAAACGGGCATTCGCGCAAGTCGACCTGGATATTAATAATGTCCGTGCCCTGTTGAGGAGCAGCGGTGACCTGTGGGGTAGCTATGATGAAGGTGGTCAATATGAAATCCCCAAAGGCTCGGGAGCGAAGAGTCTTTTCTTCGGGAATATCTGGATCGGAGGCATTGATGGTGGCGGACAATTGCACGTAGCGGCGGGAACGTATGGTCAGAACGGTAAGGATTTCTGGCCGGGACCACTTGATACGTTGAGCGCAGGCGTTCTCGACAGTACGTGCAACGACTACGACCGTTTCTGGAAACTCGATCGCGCAGAAGTGGAATCGTTTATCATGAACCGGAACGATCCTAACTACGTGATCCCCGAAGCGATCCTTTCCTGGCCCGGCAACGGAAACACCACGCGCGGAATTGCTCACGTGCTTGCACCCTTTCATGATGTGGATGGAGACCGGATCTATGATCCGATGAAAGGTGACTACCCGGATTTTTCATTTAACGGACAAAACAATTGCGCACAAAATCTACTTGGCGACCAGGCGATCTGGTGGGTGTTCAACGACAAAGGAAATGACCATACTGAAAGCGGTGGAGAGCCCCTCGGTGTGGAAGTGCAGGCCACGGCTTTTGCATATCGCTCCTCCAATGAACACCTGGACAATGCCACATTTTACAGGTATAAAGTGATCAATCGTTCGAATGAAACATACAACAACATGTGGTTTGCGAACTGGACAGATTATGATCTGGGTGATGCATTTGATGATTTTGTCGGATGTGATGTAGCCCGCGGTCTTGGATATTGTTACAATGGACGCGCGAACGATGGAGGAATGGCTCAGCCGAATCCGGGAACGTATGGAGCACACCCACCAGCCATTGGTCTCGATTATCTCGGCGGACCCTTTGCAGAAGACGGAGATGGCATTGATAATGACCGCGACATGATCGTTGATGAACCGGACGAGCAGATCTCGCTCGCTTGTTCGCATTATTATGATAACGACTTCAGGGTAAATGGAAACCCGGAAACTGCCGAGCACTATTACGACTTCATGTCGGAGCGATTTAAGGATGGAACTCACATGACATACGGTGGCAATGGATACGGAGGAGCATACCCCAGTGATTATTTTTATCCCGGTGATTCTGATCCGTACGGGTGGGGAACTTACGGAGTAATACTTCCACCGTGGACCGAAACCACTACGGGTAACATGTGGGGCGATCGTCGCCAGCTCAATTCCGTTGGGCCGTTTTCTATGGAACCAGGCGAAGTAGAAGTGATCACCATTGGAGTTCCGTGGGCGCGTGATATGAACGGAGATAATCTCGATGCAATTGATCGCCTGAAAGAAGCCGACGATTACATTCAAACGTTGTTCGACAATTGTTTTTCTGTTCCATGTGTTGATCAGGCGCTTCCTGAAATACAAACTGTCGTAGACACGAAGCTCGCGTACTTTACACTCTACGCCAGTGGAACTGCATGGTCGTGGGATTTTGGCGATGGCAATCACTCCGCAGAAAAACATCCTTCACATTATTACAGTTCACCGGGAACGTATTACCCCACTGTGCACGTGACAACAGCATGCGGAACATTGTCTGATGTGGATACCGTTGTGATCAAAGACGAACTGAACGCTGCAGGTCCGGCAATCTGGCGTTTGGAAGGACAAGGAAACGGAAAACAGGAATTGGAATTTGCCCCGGAAACGATTGAGGAAATTCTCACTTCACCTGATCACCGTTCGCTGTTTCCGAAATACGAACCGCTGCATGCACCCGTGCTGGTGACGTATGAAAATTACGACGCACTGGAAGATGGAGAATACCGCATTGCACTCGACTCAACACATGCCGGGGCACATTGGAAAATATGGAAAGTGGGAGGAGCCGATACTGTGTTTTCAGACAGCAGTATTCAAAACGGAGAACCTCAGCGACTGAACATGTGGGGACTTGGAATTCAGATGACGCACGTAGACAGGATCGGTTATGATGCGAACCCGGATCAGAACGGTTACCTCACTTCGTCCATCACATTTGCGGATCCTGCCAAAAACTGGTTGAGCGGAATTCAGGATCATGAAGGATACCGCATGGATAATTGGATCCGTTCAGGAGAAGTGAGTGTAAGCGCAACCTTTATCGAAACCTGCGTCACTGATTTCAACGACCGGTTCCTGGGTATCACTCCGCTTGATGCGAATGAAAATTTTGAACAGGTCATTGGAGGTACCTGGGCTCCGTACCGGCTGGCTTCGTACGCGCCAACTGCAACGCAAACCGTGATTTGTTATTCCACCGGTCCCGCGTGGAAGCCCAACCCATTTTCTGCAGGCATCGCAAATAAAATCGAAAACCTCGCGAATGTCGACGTTGTTTTCACGAGCGATCAATCGAAATGGACACGCTGCCCCGTTATTGAAACCGGTTCGAACAACATGCTCAACGAAGGAGGTGTTCTTCCGTTTATGCTTCGTTCAGGTTTATCGGTCGACAAGCAAGGCCGGACTATCACTAACGGCGGAATCTCTGATCCGGCAAACCCCGAAGCGGCAGATTACATTGGCGCAACCGGCATGGGATGGTTCCCGGGCTACGCGATCAATCTGGAAACCGGTGAACGATTGAACATGGCCTTTGGAGAAAATTCCGCTTACGTTTCAGAACACGGCCGTGACATGTTGTGGAATCCAACTGAAAATTCTACTGCGCCTTTTGCAGGCGATCTTTGGGGCGGATTGCATTACGTGTACGTGTTTGGTCACAATGGCGATGCACTGTTTCCATCAGGAGTGCTGACCGGCGAATTAAGCGACGTTCCGATGTATGATGCCGGAAAAATGATGCACACGATTTTCACAAGTTCGTCGGCAACCGCAGAAATGCGTGCTGTGTATTCCGATGCGATGTGGACCACGATTCCGGTTCTTCAATCCGGACACTCGCTGCTCGAATGCGACGTCACCGTAAAACTCCGCGTGCAGAAACCGTATGCCAAATACATGACAGATTCGGTTCCACTCAACCGGAATTTTCCACTCTACGGACTCCGCATCAACAAAAGTGATCTTGGATTCAACGTCTACGATGGAGCGGTAAACGTGTATCCCAATCCGTTCGCGGAAGAGTGCATGTTGCAGTTTGACAACACCGACAATCACGTAGCGCGCGTTGAACTCTTCGATATCCAGGGAAGGCTTGTGCGCACGTACGAGAACATCACCGGCGATCGCGTAATCATTTCCGGCGCGGGATTGTACAGCGGGGTTTATATCTGGTCGTTGCAGTTGGAAGGAACGGAAGACAGAGTAGGGAAGATTGTTCTTAAGTAGGAGAAGTATTTAAGTAGGCAAGTAGGCAGCGAATCTGCACAACTACCGAATTCTTTAAGAAGCAATAAAGTGTCAGTAACCGATAATCTGGTTTATTGCTGAAGCGACAATGTGCTTCGTGAGCCGCGAACTTCCTGATTACCTGGCGCGACTTGCCTACTAGCCTACTTAAATACTTGCCTACTCCCCGCCGTAATCCTTCTCCGTAAGCACATGCCCCTGTTCAGTCCAGTACTTCCATTTTCCCACCGGCTTTCCGTCTTTGTAGTACCCTTCCGAACTCATTTGCCCGTCGTGGTACCATGATACGCCGTAACCCGTACGGATCCCATTGTGATATTGTCCTTTGCTGTACGGTTTGCCGTCCTCATAAAAAGTAAGCCATTCGCCCGATGCAAGTCCGCCGGCAACGTACCCGCGTTTCTTGATCACACCATTTGGATAACGTTCAATGTAATCGCCGTTCCAGATGGAATCCGCGGCCTGTTTAGGTACGGGCGATACGGGCGGTGTCACCGATAGCGATTTCACCGGTTCATTTTTCTCGTTCTTCCTGTGTTCACCGGTTGAATCGCTTCCGGGATTGCCAGGTGTTGTGCCACAGCTTGCCAATGCAAACACTGCTGCACCAAAAAATAGTTTACGCATAGATGATTTCTTTAAACAACTTTCCGTCCCGGTAAATTTCTTTGCGATCCATTTTACCGTCTTCGCCAAAGTACTTCCATTTTTTGGTTTTCAATCCCTTCTTATAACAACCGGTCGAACTCACTTTACCGTTGGTATAATATCCCGTCCATTTACCATCCCATTCACCTTCCGAATAGGAACCTTCACTCAGTAATTTACCGTCCGAAGCATAGAATTTCCATTTTCCACTGGCCTTACCACGCTCTAAATCTCCGGTAGCCTGCAATTGTCCGTTATCGTACCATTGGCGGAATGAACCATGCATGATGCCTTGGTTGTACTGTGCTTCTTCCTGCGGTTTTCCATTCGGGTACCATTTTCTCCACATGCCTTCTTTCACTCCCTTGCGGTACATGCCGGCTTCTTTCTTCAGCGTGTCGTTCCAGAATTCGGCAAAGAGTCCATCCATGACATCGTCTTTGTAATAACAGAGACGTGCGAGGATCCCGTGCTCATCGAAAAAATACCAGCAGCTGTCCAGCTTCGCGTTTTTGTAAAATCCTTTTTTCTCGAGACGGCCGGCATAATCCCAGTAAAACCATTCTGAAGTTGCCTGTCCGGCAATGAATGATCCCATCATTTTACGTATGCCATTGTCGTGGTAATACACCCACATGCCGGAAGCAAGCCCGTTGGCATCTACTACTCCTTCTGAACTTACTTTTCCATTGGAGTGGTAATATTTCGTTGGCTGCTGGCCCATGACCAGCATGGAACTCAACAGGGCAGCAATCAGAAAGATGTTTTTCATAGGGGGTTATTTGTCTCGCTGGGTGGTATAAATGACAAGCTCGCGCAAAGATGTTTTTGCATCGCCGTCCGGGAACTGATCGAGTAAAGCAAGGGCCTTGTCTTTGTACTCGTTCATTTTCTCCGTGGCGTATTCGATTCCCCCGCTTTGGTGTACAAAAGAAATCACTTCCGAAACACGCTCCGGTTCTTCGTTGTGATTTTTAACAATATTGATGATGCGTTTCTTCTCGCTGCGGTTTGCTTTGTTCAGTGCGAAGATCAGCGGCAGGGTCATTTTTTTTTCTTTGATGTCGATGCCGGTTGGCTTACCGATGTCGCCGCTTTTTCCATAATCAAAAAGATCGTCTTTGATCTGGAACGCAATGCCGGTATATTCTCCAAACTGCCGCATGGTGTCTTCGGTGCTTTTCTCCGGTGAAACACTCGCTGCGCCGCATGCACAACAGGACGCAATGAGCGAAGCTGTTTTCTGCCGGATGATATCGAAGTAAACAGATTCGCCAATATCCAGGCGACGTGCTTTTTCGATCTGGAGCAATTCGCCTTCACTCATTTCACGCACCGCATTCGAGACGATGCCGAGCAGGTGAAAATCTTTGTTGTCGATAGAAAGTAAAAGTCCGCGCGACAATAAAAAATCGCCAACAAGCACTGCGATTTTATTTTTCCACAACGCATTCACCGAGAAAAATCCGCGGCGCATGTTTGAATCATCCACCACATCATCATGTACGAGTGTTGCGGTATGAAGAAGTTCAATCAATGCTGCTGCCCGGTACGTGGAATCGTTGATGCTGCCACACATTTTCGCCGAGAGAAAAACAAACATGGGACGAAGCTGTTTCCCTTTTCGCTTAACGATATATGCGGTGATCTTGTCAAGCAAAGGCACGTTACTCTTCATGGATTCCTTGAATTTCTGTTCAAAGAGGTCCATTTCTGTGGAAACGGGTGCTTTTATGCGGGTGATGGCGGACACTGCGTAAAGATAGTAATTCAGTAGGGAGTATCTGAGTGGGCGAGTGGGGAAGTAGGCGAGTAGGCAAGCACGTACTTGCCTACTCGCCTACTTCTTCAAACTCTTTTCTACTGCCTACTCGAATTTCACTTCGGCCAGCTTGAACGTACTCTTCCTCTGCCCATACAAAAACATCTTCCTTTCATTCACCTGCAACGCGAGTTTTGGACGCAGGTACGTCTTCAGGTCCTGGCTCCGGAACATCGTTTGCCGCACCTGGTTGCCTCTCATGTCCATGCTGACCAGCGCCGCTACGGAACGTTTGAGATTGTTCATGTACCGGAACGATTTCCCCGCATCTTTTACTCCCGTTG
>DATHKF010000390.1:0-4957 GCA_035489505.1 Bacteroidia bacterium
TTTCGTGTACCTCGATTGCACACACCTCGATGCGGAAAACCTGAAATCGCATTTCCCGAATATTTACGAGAAGTGTCTCACGCTCGATATCGACATCACCAAACAAATGATCCCGGTTGTTCCTGCTGCGCATTATTTGTGCGGAGGAATTGCTGTCGACAAAAACGGACGCAGCAGCATCGGGCATTTGTATGCGATCGGGGAATGTTCGTGCACCGGTTTGCACGGGGCAAATCGCCTGGCTTCAAATTCACTGCTTGAAGCTGTGGTGTATGCGCATACCGCAAGCGTAGATTCTGTACGCGCGTTGAAAGATTCCGGATTCCAGGAAAACATTCCGGACTGGAACGCGGAAGGAACAGACGCGCCGGAAGAAATGGTTTTGATCGTGCAGAGTTTGCGCGAGGTGCAGGCGATCATGAGCAATTACGTGGGCATTGTGCGTTCCGATCTGCGTTTGAAACGCGCGATGGACCGTTTGGAAATTCTCTGGCACGAAAACGAGGCGTTGTACAAGAAGATCACGATCTCACAAACGGTGTGCGAACTGCGCAACATCATCAACGTGGCGTACATCATCATTAAACATGCGATGGCGCGGAAAGAAAGCCGGGGATTGCATTTTACGGTGGATTATCCGCATTCTGCCTAACATCGCGTGCCGGTTGTGACGTAATACTTTGATACAGAAATTTTGGTAATGTCTCAGTTTGGATAAGCGTTTATGAAAACCGCTTAAGCGGTTAAAGGTATATGGGCTATCCATTGCCGGGGGCTTAAGCCCCCGGCAATGGAATCAGCAATCTAGCTCAACGGTTTTAACCGTTTCCATTCCACAAATATTAACTGGCACTTCAAACTGATACACTACCGAAATTTTGCATCTACACCCACGTGAAGGATGTGGTGTTAAGAAACTCCAACGGCTTGTCTTTCCCATGCAGTTTGCGTAATTTGGTACTGTGAAAACCTGGTTTAAATCAACCATTTCTATTCTTCTCGGAGTTCTGATCCTGCTCACCGGATCCGGAATTTCTTTGGCGAAAATGAATTGCCTGAAATCAGGTGCGACAGAAATTACCTGGAATACGCCAGACGATTGCTGCAAGCATGAACACGGGCATGCACCGGTAACGATCGAAGAGAAATGCTGCGACATCAGCAATGTGAATATTGACATCCTTCAATACATTACTTCTGCAACACAGAACCTTCAGAAATCGTTAGTGTGGTTTGATGTTCCATCAACTTTGTCCTTCTTCGGCTCCGCTCAGAATGACAAAGTGTGCCTTACGCGTTTCTGGAAACCGCAGGATTTACCTGACGATTCATCCTCTCCTCCTATCCGCATTTTCACCAAAACATTCCTGATCTGATTGTGTTTCATTAAGAGGTCCGTTAATCACGGACAAGTTCTTATTGCAAACACTTAACATCAGTTCATGAAAAATTTATTTTTAATTCTTTTCCTCCTTGGATCATTCACCGCTGAAGCGAAAGACGGTGATCTTAAAGGAAAAGTCAGCGGAAAAGATTCTGACAAATCCGGAATTCCGGGAGCAGTAATTACCTGGGAAGGTACACGGCTTGGAACATCTACGCAGGTCGACGGCACATTTGAACTCAGCTGGCCCGATTCATTTCCCGCGCATTTGATTGTACGCGCAACCGGTTACAAAGGCAAGAAGATCAAGTTTACCGGTAAAGACCCGAAGAACATTTTTGTTTCGCTGGAGTCCAGCGCAGATACATTGGGCACCGTGGTGATCACCGAAACACAGATGGCCACCGACTTTTTGTTTTTTCCCACGATTAACGGCGAGCGGATCAATGCACGATCGCAATTGAAAGCAGCGTGTTGCAACCTGTCGGAAAGTTTTGAAACCAATCCTTCGGTTGATGCTGCTATGACTGATGCCGTTTCGGGAGCAAAAAAAATCAGTATGCTCGGCATGGACGGCGTGTATTCGCAGATCATGTTCGAAAATCTTCCGCTGATCCGTGGTTTGTCGTCGTCTTATGGATTGACTTACGTACCCGGCACCTGGGTAAAAAGTATTTTGATTACGAAGGGAACGGGATCCGTTGTGAACGGTTATGAATCAATCGCCGGGCAGTTGAATATTGATTTGCTCAAACCAGGCGACAACCAGGATCCGTTCTTCTTCAATCTCTATGCGAACCAAATGGGACGTTATGAAATGAACGTGCACGTGAACAAAAGTTTTTCGCCGCTGTTTGGAACAACATTGCTCGGTCACGCAAGTACCATGAAGCAGCGGAACGACAACAACCACGACGGGTTTCTGGATCAACCCACATACGATCAATACAACCTGATGAACCGGTGGTATTGGCAACGCGGCGATCGTGCCGAAGGCCAGTTTGGTTTTCGCATGGTGTATGATGATCGAAGTGGCGGCCAATTCATGTTCGACAAATCGCGTGATTATGGTACGACGAATTATTTCGGCATTGGAATTCGCAACATACAGGCGGAAGTGTTCAATAAAACAGGAATTGTTTTCGACAAGCCGGGAAGGAGTCTCGGTACCATGTTCTCTGCGCGTTATCACAAGCAGAATATGTTTTTCGGTTTGCGGACATACGATGGCGAACAGAAGAGTTTGTATGTAAATCTCATCTGGCAGGACATTGTGAAAACAACCGATCACATTGTTAAGGTGGGAACGAGCCTGATCTATGACGATTACATTCAATCGTACATGGACAGTTCTTACGATCGTACGGAAATTGTACCCGGCATTTTTGCTGAATACACCGGAATTCTCACGAAGAAATTTTCGATGGTCGCCGGTGTGCGTGGCGACTATCACAATCTCGCAGGATTCCAGGTTACTCCGCGACTTCACCTGAAATACAATCCAACCGACAGCATGGCAATTCGCGTATCTGGTGGCAAAGGATTCCGGATGGCCAATGTGTTCACAGAAAGCAGCATGTTGTTTGCAAGTGCGCGACAGGTTGTAATCAGTCCTGATCTTGACGCGGAGATTGCGTGGAACTACGGAGGAAGCGTTCAGCAGAAGTTCAAGCTCTTCAATCGCTCATCGATCATCGTGATTGATTTCTTCCGCACCGATTTCGTGAACCAGGTGCTGTATGATTTCGATACGCCGGGGCTATTGAAAATATACAACCTGAAAGGAAAATCGTTCGCGAACAGCTTCCAGGCTGATCTTTCGTTCCAGCCGATCGAGCGGTTTGATGTTCGCATGGCCTATAAGTTTTACGACGTGCAGGCGCTCTACAATGGTGAAATGAAAAACCGGCCGCTTGTTCCGCGTCACCGGGGTTTTGTGAATCTCGCGTACCATCTTCCGTACGACAAATGGATGTTCGATTTCACGATGAAATGGATTGGCCCAACCCGAATTCCGGCTCACCTCGTACGCGACCAGCAATCGAATGTTTCTGTTGTGATTGGCGATACACCCAGTCCCTCGTATTTCGTGTTTAACGCACATGTTGTCCGGAAATTCAGAAAAATTGAGGTGTATGCGGGTGTCGAAAATATCGGAAACCTGATGCAGAAGAACCCTGTTCTTGGGGCCGATAATCCCTTTGGCGCAGATTTTGATGCATCACTCATATACGCACCTACTGACGGCAGGACAATCTATGCCGGTTTGCGAATAAAGATTTAACTTCAAGACTTATAAACCACACACAATGAAAGCAATTGCTTCAATGACCATACTGCTCGCCGTGCTCTTTCTTGCCCCGGCCCATCTTGCCGCGCAAAAATCGAAACACGACACGGTAAAAATCAAAACTTCTGCGGAATGCGAAATGTGCAAAACCAAAGTTGAAACAGAAGTTGGCCGCATGAAAGGCGTGAAAAGCGCAACACTCGATTTGACTACGCAGGTGTTGACCGTTACGTACAACTCATCCAAAACTGATCCCGGAAAAATCCGTACCGTAATTGCCAACGTGGGTTATGATGCCGATGATGTGAAAGCAAATAACCGTGCTCAGAAAAAACTTCCGGATTGTTGTCAGCCAGGTGCTGAAAAAGGGAAGTGTGATAGCGTACCGAAATAACCAATAATCCTTGTCAGACTGAGTGATTTATTTTTTGTCATTCCCGATACGTCCTCATTCTTCGGACACTCGAACTGACAAAAAATAAATCGTATCGAAGTCGACAAGGATTATTGGTTCACTATTAAAAAACTTATGCCTGTAATCCTACCCGTTAACGGAAAATCCCCTTCATTCGGCAATGATTGTTTCATTGCTGAAAATGCCACCATTGTTGGTGATGTAAAAACCGGTGATCAGTGCAGCTTCTGGTTCAACTGTGTTGTTCGCGGCGACGTGAACAGCATTGAGATGGGCAATAAAGTAAATGTGCAGGACCTTGCCGTTATTCATTGCACATACCAGAAAGCCGCAACGAAAATCGGGAACAATGTATCTATTGGTCACCGCGCGATTGTACACGGATGCACGCTGCACGATGATGTCCTCGTAGGCATGGGCGCTATCGTGATGGATCACGCGGAAGTAGGAAGCAATACGATCATCGCCGCTGGCGCCGTTGTAACCGAAGGAATGAAAGTGGAAGCGAACAGCATTTACGCCGGCGTTCCGGCGAAAAAAATCAAAGCGATTTCCCCCGAGTTATCGAAAGGGGAGATTGAACGGATTGCGAATAATTATGTGATGTATAGTTCGTGGTTTAAGTAGGCGGGAGTTGGGAGACGGGAGTTCGGAGGCTAAACCCGAATCCTTCGAAGAATGATTTTCTATGAACCTTCTTTTTAGAATGACTTTGCTCCGAAGGCTCACGTCATTGCGATTCCTATGACAAAACCAAACTGGGGCTATAGTTTTTCTGGGCTTTGATTACCGCACAGACTCTTAATACAATTTTGTTTCGGATCGCGTTGAGCACAAGCATCTTGTTTTTGCCTTGGGCCACTTTTCT
>DATHKF010000391.1:0-2870 GCA_035489505.1 Bacteroidia bacterium
GAGCAAATGATTTCAAACTGAGCCAACGGCTTTTTGTCTCCACCCCGACTGTCTATATACTTATCTTCGTTTCATGATCTGGCTGTCCATTGCGCTGAGCGCACTTTCGTTGCTGTTACTCGTATTTATATTGCTGCGGAAAGGAAATTCTCCGGACGGCGATACGGGTGCGCTGCTGCGTGAAAACCGGCAGGAAGTCATGGCGCAGCTCAAAGAAAACCGGGCGGAACTGGCTGCGGCCATTGGGGAATTCCGGAAAGAACTCTCGGGGTCCATCGCCGGCCTGTCGGAACAGCAACAGAAATCGCTGGAGAAACTCGAGCAGAAGTTTGATGCGCTCACCGAGAAAAACGATTCCCAGCTTGAGAAAGTAAATGTTAAACTCGAAGAGAAACTCGCACAGGTTGGCGAACAAACCCGGACCGAGAATAAATTACTGAAGGAAAGCCAGGAAAAATCGCTGCGCGAATTCCAGGACCGGTTCGATAAAAACGTACAGTCTTTCAATGAACTCCAGAAGGAAAAGTTCGGGTTGATGGAAGTTCAGCAAAAGGAAATGGTGCAGATCACAGAAAAAAAACTGGAGGAAATGCGCGTCACCGTCGACGAGAAATTGCAGAAAACCCTCAATGAAAGACTGGGCCAATCGTTTGAGCTGGTGAGCAAACAACTCGAAAGTGTTCAGAAAGGTTTGGGTGAAATGCAGGGACTTGCACAGAATGTGGGCGACCTTAAAAACGTGCTGAGCAATGTGAAAATGAGAGGTGGTATCGGGGAAGTTCAGCTGGCGATGCTGCTGGAACAGATCCTCGTTCCCGAACAATATGCAGCGAATGTGAAAACGAAAAAAGGCTCATCCGAGCACGTTGAATTCGCTATCAAACTTCCGGGTGCCAGCGACGATGGCGCGCCGATGTGGCTGCCGGTGGATGCAAAATTCCCGCAGGATATGTACAGTAAACTGCAGGATGCATACGAGGCGGGCGACGCGGTGCTCATTGAACGCGAAGGGAAAAACCTGGAGAATACAGTCAAGGTAATGGCGAAAGATATTCGCGATAAGTACCTCGATCCGCCCAACACCACCGACTTCGCGATCATGTTTTTGCCCTTCGAAAATATCTATGCCGAGATCGTTCGTCGCGCCGGTTTGGTGGATATTCTCCAGCGGGATTACAAAATTGTTATCACCGGTCCGACCACTTTCGCCGCCATCCTGAACAGCCTGCAAATGGGATTCCGTACGCTGGCTATCCAGAAAAGAAGCGGCGAAGTGTGGGAAGTATTGAAAGCGGTGAAAACAGAATTCGGGAACTTCGGGGCGGTACTCCAGAAGGCACAGAAGAACATCCAGGACGCAAACGATGAGATTGAGAAGCTGGTGACTACCCGTACCAACAAGATCCAGCTGCGCCTGCGTAATATCGAAACGCTGAACCCGGATGAGGCGAAGAAGATGTTGGGTGAAGGGGATGCGGGGGAGTGATCAGTGGCAGTAGTCAGTCGCAGTGGCAGACCGGCAACTGGGTCGGTCCCTGCGGGACCGATAGGTTTTAAAATCTCCCTTTCACTTCGTTCAAGGGACATGTGACTCCTCCGGAGTTGTGATTCAAAAAAGCAAACCACTTTTCTGAAGGAACTTCATCTGACGGAATCGTGATTCGAAAAGCAATTTCCTGTTCCCGGGCAGAGCCGTTATAGCGCAAACCAAATAGCGCCCGATTGGTCTGACAAATGAACCACAACAACACTCCAGTATCATTGACAGCGGATCGTGCCAGGTTCAATACCTCCTTTTCCCTCAGTGAAATTACCCCTGTGCACTCTGTGGTGAATTTTTCCCCGGTAAATATCCATCCCGTAAGATCAACGCACAAAAAAAGCCCCCTCGTTATCCGAGAGGGCTTTTCGTGCGACTGGTGTGCGTTAGTTCATTTTCAGGAACCGTCCAGTGCCAATCTTTTTACCTTTCTGCGTAACAGAAATGATGTACGTTCCTTTTACGAGGTTCTCAGTTCCGAACTGAACCGTGTTTGATCCGGCCTGTAGCTGCTCGTAGTTCTGTGAAGAAACGAGTTTACCAGAGAGGTCGTAAATTTCAATTGTAGCATCGCCGTTCTGTGGCAACATGAATGTTACGTTGCTGTTTTCGATAACAGGATTCGGGAACACTCTGATGTCGTTGTTTCCGCTTGAGCCATTATTGATCGGAGCACCCGGCTCGTTGATCGATGTTGGCTGCTGCCACGAAGAATCATCGCGCCATCCGCCACGTCCATGTGTACCTGCGTAGAAGCATCCTGCATTCGGAACGTGCCATGGATCCCAACGCTGCTGGCGGATCATGTCTGTTGCAACCATTCCCATTTCAGGTGAGCTTGCATACGTCCATTGTGGAGCCGCTGCAGTGATGTTCGCTGTTTCGTAGATACCATGCTCTGAACCGATCAATACACGGCCCGGATCATACTTATCAAAGCACACCGAGTAAACAGGAACGCCGCCCTGGCTGTGAAGTCCTGTACCGCCTGAACCTGTTTTGTTCTGGAACGAACCAACACCTGTGGCAACACCATCTGTAGTTGCGGAGCTGGAATAGAACACATATTGTGTCTGGCTATAGCTTCCGAGACTGATGATCACGTTGTTTGCGTTGTTCGGGTCGCAATCGACTGATGTGATCCAGCGTGAGCCTGCATAAATGCGTGTACACGTGGTTACAATGTTCGCCTGACCTGCGGTATCGAGATCTCCGTTGTACTTATCTACGATTGCAGAGATGTTCGAGAAGCGGTAAAGCGATCCGCTTTCTGTAGCCACGAAAAGGTGGTTTCCATTGGCTGACCATGCCATGCATGATGTTGTTCCTG
>DATHKF010000392.1:0-2679 GCA_035489505.1 Bacteroidia bacterium
GTTTACCGCATTTAACCTGGTCAACGCCAAACAGAAAGTGACTACCGCAATTACGCCACGGGTATCGTATGGAAAGCGGCTCACTTATCTCGTGAACATTCCGAATCTCACGTGGATCAATGTGCAGGAAGAAATTGTTGACGCAATGGCTTATCCTGATTTTGAAGACCCGATGTATAAAAAGCTCAGCGAAAAATCATCGGAACTTCTTTTGCCGAATCTCAAACTCATTCCGCCCAATACAATTTCGTTATTGGAGACCAACCAGAAATTTATTGAATCGTACATGGTGGGCCTCAATCACGAAATGGGGCGCGAGTTGTTGTGGCGCGAATACCCGACTGATCAGCGCGGCAGTTACTTCCGTCAGTTCTGGGATGTAAGTGGTATTGTACAACCCGACACCGGGCAAACGCCCGAAGAAATGATCGAATCGAACAAAGACATTAAACCGATTCACACCTGGTACCAGAGCAGCCTGCTTGGAAGACACAACAACCGCGATGCGGAAGGCGACGATTCGCAGGTTGTGCTCGTGGTGCGCGGCGATCTGCTGAAACGTTATCCGAACTCCGTCATCTTCGCGCAAAAAGCAATTAAAGAATCCGGCAAACAGGTAATCGATCTCGATCTCTCTTCGGAAGAGTTTGCGGCGCAGGTAAAATTTCCGTTGTACAAAGCGGAGATTTATCCCGACATCAAATTTTTCGGATTCGATCTTACCGCACGCCAGGCGAAAGGTGACGATCCAAGTCCGGGCTTTGCTGCCGATGATAAAGAGGGTTGGTTCTTCATCATACAGGAAGTTCCCGGAGAGCCGCGTTTCGGAATGGACATCAGTTACGATGCAGGAACAGATGGAATATCGTGGGATGATCTTTCCTGGAAAAATTTCGCAACGCCTGATCCTGAATTTATCCGGAAAGAAAATCGCCCGACAGGAATTCCACTGGCTGCATCAACACTCAACGAATGGGGAAATCATTCGGCAATAATGGCCAGCATTCTTTATCAAAAACCAAGCATGGTGGCTGTTCACGCGAAAGAAATGCTTGCTTCACTTTAATACCGATTGAATTTAACGCATACAACCTATGAGCACATTCAACGAACAATTGCAGGAGATACAGGGATTGCGCAATTTGCGTAACGACCAGGGCGAAGCGATTTATACACTGCAGGCAGAACTGTTCCGCACTGAACAGGCGCTTCGTTTCAGCCAGCGCAATGTCACACCAGCCGGCGAAGGCGCTGCCATTGCAACACTCCGTGCAGAAATTCAGGCGCTCGAAGTGCAGTTGCAGGACCTTGCAGGCCAGGAGAGCGGATTGATCGCAGCCATCCGTCAATACCAGGATGCAGAAAAACGGGTGGAGTTTTTTCGCAAACGCGTTGATGGTCTTCGCTCTTCAATTGCTGCATTGCAGGAACAACTCGCTGCTGCTTTAGCTGCAGATATTCCTGACCCGGAAGAAATGCTGAAGCACAAGGAAAAAATTGCACGTCTTCGCAAAGCCATAGAAACCGCAGAAGCGCAACTTTCAGAAACGCAATCGGCAGTGGAAATTGCGCAGGTTGAATTGCAGCAGCTCCATGGACCATACATGCAGGCGCTCGACCAGCAGAAACAGATCGGTACAAAAAAGGAGGAGATCCGCAGGCTCATCGTAGCCAAAGAAGAAAGTATCCGTGCGGTTGTTCAGTCTTCCAATAATTCTTCGCAGCAACTTGAAACAAAAGTGGCAGAACTGAAGAAGCAATACGGTGCGGCTAAAGTCGGGTGGACGAATACGGGAAAATTGCTTGGAGTGAAGATTGGTGCTGTTTATCCGAACTCCGATCAACGTCTCGCTGTAGCGCAGATGAGCGATTCCACGCCGTTCCTGCTGATGCCGGTGCGTATTGAAACGCGGTTTGTGAGAATACAAAGGAACAATACGCAGCAGCACGAGTTGTGGCTGCGCGTTTACCCCGATGATATCGCTGTTCACACGCACGAAAAACAATTGACGGACCGTGAAGTCAGCGGTGGTGAATCGTACTGGAAAGCAATTTTCGGAATTGAGAAAAACGGGGGAACAGAAAAGGCTTCACAGAAAACAGAAACGTGGAAAGGTTTCGCGCAGGTATTCGGTCCTTCGCGTGCATCGTGGATTGCACGCGCAACACGGCCGTCGAACTGGGCATCTATCAGCGGACTGGCTTCAGCAGATCAATTGGTATTTCCAACGCATGATCTTACAAGCGCGGCCTCATGGACCAGGGCACCACGCACGCATGTCATGCCCGATCGTTTTGTAACCATGCTTTACCAGGGTGATACGATTGTGAAAGAAGTCACAGGGAGAATTATCCCGGATGAACTTTTTCTCGGACCGGAACCCCTCGACCTGGTTACGGGCGACGAAGAAGTAAACGATTCGTTTGTAACGACTGATGGGCAATTGACTTTCGGAGCGCGTTTCGACTGGGCATCGAATTTTGATCGCGCGGTGGAAATGGGAATGGGATTCCGTATTCCAATTACGGATCAGCAAGGGCTCGAAGGATTTGACAAAATACTCGTGCTCGGTGTGATGACGTCGACGCAGGCAACAAACGGGCAATTGCTGCTCGAAGAACTGATCGACAATCATCATTATTCTCCGAAAGGATTTACGTTGCTGCAGCAAGGAACTC
>DATHKF010000393.1:0-2597 GCA_035489505.1 Bacteroidia bacterium
CGACGTTAAAGGCTGGACAAAAATTTCCGGTTACATCATTGCTGATCAGAATTACACATGGATCAGCATTGGCAATTTCCTGAGCGAAGAAAAAACGCTGGTTGAAAAAGCTCCGGCCATGGAGCGGCGTTATGGCCATGCAGAAGCCTGTTATTATCTCGATGATGTAACTGTCCGCCCGGCGAGTACGCTGCGTGTTACCGGCGACACACTCGTCGACATCGGCAAGAAAGCTTCACTCATTGCCAGTGGCGCTGAGAAATATTCCTGGGCCGATTCCACCCGCCCCGGCGTAATTATTGGTACAGGGCCCAATATCCAGGTGGGTATGCGGAAGCGGACAACGTACTACGTGTACGGCGAAAACGACACTGAAAAAATTACGGTGAACGTCAGAAAGATTGGCCCGGTATACCAGGATACCATCCAGGGAAGAAAAGTGAGAAAGGGCCGCACCGTAACGGTAGAAAGCGATGTGATCACTATTTCAGTCTACGACAAAAATGAAATTGATGGCGACAGCATCACATTGTATTACGGCGATTCGCTGGTCGTGCAAAATCTCGCGCTCACGAAAAAGAAACAATCGTTCACCATCAAAGTGGATCGCGAAAATCCCCAGCAACTGATTCTCTTTGCCGAAAACCAGGGAAGCACTCCACCCAATACAGCCTGCATCATTATTAAAGACGGAAAAAATAATACCCAGATCGTTCTCGCTTCAGATTTCAAATGGTGCGATTCTATTATGATCGCCTGGAAAAAAGAGGATTGAATTACGGATCGATTTTTGTGGAATTTTCCCAGTGAATACATCGTACCAATAGCTTTTTGCCGATGAAACACACCCGATATATTGCAACGCTGGCCCTGGCCCTTCCGCTGAACCTGTTTGCACAAAGCACAACGCTCAATCTCATTCCCAACCCGGGATTTGAAACCTATTCACAGGTTCCCTGCAATTGCATGCACGGAAGTTTGTCGGAATACATCGACGCGTGGGAAAACGCAGGTGCGGGTACGCCCGACTACATCAGCGCAAAAGCCAGCGAAAGCTGTTACGCCAGTCCCAACTCTTCGCATTGGGACAGTTACGGCACAGAAACCCCGCACGGTGGAAACGGCATGGGCATGATCATGACATCCGCGCACGATGGAGTATACCGTGAATACCTCGGCGTAACATTAACCGCCCCATTGAAAAAAGGCCATAAATACTACGCGGAATTTTTTGTCACGCTGGGCGATTATTGCGGACTTGCGACAAACAACCTCGGCATGCTTTTTCGCACGGGCACATTCGCTACGGTGCCTGAACACATTATCACAGGAACACCGCAGGTGAACCAGGCCACCATTGTCGATCAAACCAAAGGCTGGTTCAAAGTGAGCGGAACATTTGTTGCTGCTGAAGATTACACCTACGTCATCATCGGAAATTTTTTCACGAAGGATGAAACAGCAACCAAAACAATGCCCAAAGCGGAATCGTACCCGGGCGAACACAGTTACCGCACCAGCATGGCTGCTTATTACATCGATGATTTCATGCTCCGCGAAATGAATACATACCTGACCGTTGCCGGCGACACAGTTGTGAATATTGGCACCACGGCAACATTAATTGCTGATGGCGGAGTCACCTACACCTGGGCCGACACTGAGCGGCCGGGAACAATCATCGGCGGTGGAGCGGAACTGAAAGTAACGATGAATAAAAAACGTTCGTTCTACGTATACAGCGGTGGAGATACAGCCATGATAACGGTGAACATCCGGAAACCCGCATCAGCTTATATGCAGCAACTGAACGGACGTAAAGTGCGGAAGGGACGAAACGTCAACGTAAGCAGCGACGAAATAACCATACAGGTTTACGACAAAAATGAAATCGATGGCGACAGCATTTCACTGTACTACGGCGATTCACTCATCGTGTCGAACCTCGCGTTGACGAAAAAGAAAGTGTCGTACACCATTCGCGTCGACAAAACAAAACCACGGCAGATTGTACTCTACGCCGAGAACCAGGGGTCTGTTCCACCCAACACGGCCTGTATCGTCATCAAAGACGGACGTAACAGTACGGACATTGTGCTGCAGTCGGATTTTAAGTATTGTGATTCGGTGATGTTGACGTACAAGGAAGAAGACTGAATTTGCCACGAAGACACAAAGGCCCTAAGGGCCACTAAGAAAATTACCGGTAAGATTAAGAAAACTTTGTGCTGCTTCGAGCCTTAGAGACTTAGTGGCAAAATCGAACCGATCACGTAGTTTACTGCGCACTGCGTACTTCTAACCTGCGCACTGTTATTTCCACATGGCTTTCCACTCCCTATAAAACCCAACAATCTTTTTCCGGAAAAGTAAAAACAGGAGGATATACGGTAATGTCATCATGTAAAGGATCGCGTTATTGATCCCACCCGAGACACTGACGCCGTCTTTACTGCCTGTTTCGGCAACCGCTTTGCACATGGCGCATTGACTCATCGCATCTGCTGAAAAAACGAGGAGCAGAATGAGCGTGACGAACAGAATGCGGTGGGCGGATTTCATTGATACAAAAGTACGAAATAGTTGGAAGGAGTAGG